>JANNRU010000657.1:0-4481 GCA_031401755.1 Acidobacteriota bacterium
ACTGAACAACAAGATCCGGGTCCTCCAAAGGCGAGCGTACGGTCTGCGCGATCAGGAATACCTGCGGCTCAAGATCCTGACGTGCATGCTCCCCGAGCTCTGAAATGATCCGGAATCACCCACTCGATTTCCTGAAGAGCCAAAATAATGTTGAGGCACTTCCGCTTCTCGGAGTAATCGGCGTCTGTCCAGCGGAATCAGGGTGGCGTGTTGTCTGGCATCAAAACAGCTTTCCCGACCAGCCAAACGCGATGGTCGTTTTCAAGGTTCTCGAGAGCCCGAAGTTCGACGGGTGCCTTAGGCGTCTCATTGAGTCTGACGAAAGAGTCCATGCCCTCGTATCCCGTCTACGACCGGACATGGACCTTGTCGACGCGAGTGAAGTACTTAGCGCTGTCCACAACTTATGGAGGGCTTTTGGTGTAGAACGCGCTATCGAGGAGGTAGCGAACACCGGTCGCACGGGCGAGCAGGTCTCGAAAGTGTTTCGGGCGTGCGAATCGATAAAGCCGGGCACCGTCGAGATCAAGTCGTTAGACTAATGGGGACGAGGCGGTCGGGTAGAGCGATGGCGCGCTTACCGATAGGTGGAGGGTTACCATTCCCGCCCTTTCGGTTGCGGGGTGGGTCCACATCTCCACCGTGGGCCACGGTTCCATCGCTCCAGCGGCTCGAAGGCAACGTGAGTCGACCCATCGCGCCACGCTCGCTTGAGTTCGTATCGCAGTCGGCCTCCGGCGATCGCGTCAATGGTTCCGTGGCGACCGCCGGCCGCCCAGAGCCGGTCATTGACGCGGCCAAGCGATCGTGGATTAAGGCCACAGAGCTTCGGAAGCTGAGGGCAAGCTACCAAACTCTGATGGCGTCCGGGCCTGGTAAGCTGCGCCTTGTAGTCGACCCTCTCTTCCAGGTGCCGGTCGTTCGGCGCAAGGACATCGCAACGGTAGCGGGTGTGACTCGTCAGCAAGCTGCGAACTATGCGAAGCGCTTGTCTGAGCTTGGAATACTGACAGGCGCGGAAAAGCCGTGGGGTCAGTACTTCGTGGCGACCGGGATATTCGCCGTGTTTTTCGGAGAGCAGAGCGGCACCGGAGGTCCCTCGTCGTGAGCTTGCCTGCCGACCGCTTGATCGTCGCGCTCGATTTCCCCGCGCTCGAACCGGCGAGCCGTCTCGTAGACGAACTCGAGGGGATTGCATCATTCTTTAAAGTCGGACTGGAACTGTGCTTGGCCGCGGGGCTGCGGCCAATCCGCGAGCGGCTCGGAACGCCGGCACTGTTCGTCGATCTAAAGCTCCCGAACGACATCCCGGAGACGATCACAAGGACGGTGGCTCTGGCGACCGAGCTCGACGTGAAGTTGATGACCCTCAGCGCCGGTGCCGACGCGCCGACGATGCGCGCCGCGGTCGCCGGCCGCGGGGGAGCGGCCTATCCGAAGTTCCTGTTCGTACCGATCGTGTCGAGCATGGATCGCCATGATTTCGCGGCAACGACCGGACGCGACGCGTCGGAGTTCGAGTCGTGGCTACGCGAGCGTGCGTCGCGCGCGATCGACGCGGGCTGTGACGGCGTGATCGCGTCCGGCGATGCGATTCGGCTGCTACGTCACGCGCTGCCGGAGATCCTGATCGTTTCGCCGGGGATCCGTCCGTCGGGATCCTCGGCGCACGATCACAAGCGATCGAGTACGCCAGGGGAGGCGATCGCGAACGGCGCCGATCTACTGGTCGTGGGTCGACCGATCCGCGACGCGGGCGATCGAGATGCGCGGCGGCGCGTGGTGACGACGATCGTCGAGGAGATTGCGCGCAGTACGCAGAGCTAACAGCGCGTACGCATCGACTCGCGCGCGCGCTCCTGCGCAGCGGGACTCTTGAAGCTCTTCGCTGTCGCGTGGGCCCACGTCTTCTCGAGCGTCGGCACCACATCGGGCGTCTTGCAGGCCGTGTCGCCGTGATCGATCTCCACCTTACCGATCCGCTTGGCGGCAGCGGTCACCGACTTGCGCAGGGCGGCGCTGCGACAGCCGATCGCGATCAAGGCGTGCAGCATCGCCGAGCGCTGCGCGTTTGGCGACTCGTGGATCGACACTTCGATTTCAGCCAGCCGCGTGGCAAACCAGGCATCGGGCAGCACCTCATCGAGCATCGCCAGCGCGGCGACGAGCGACCACCCGACGGAGCGCACCGTCTCTTTCCGCGCGGTGAGCCACGTCTCGCACTTTTTGTGCGCGTGGGGTCCCTCGGCAGCAAGGTACGCCACGTAGGTCGAGAACATCCGGGCGCTCGGCGTGCCCGCCCAGCGGTCAAGATCCGCAGACGACATCCGCGCAGGGTCGACGACCTTGACCGCCAAATTGCACGCGTCGACGTTTCCCGTGTCCCACAGCGCCAACGCAAGCTCATGATCGATGCCGATCTGCTTGCGCATTGTTTTCAACGTGGCAAAACTCACCCCGAACATCGGCCCCGTGGCGCCGTGGCGTGCGTAGGTCTTGCGCGTCTGCGCGGAGCCGGCGGCTTCGAGCGCGGACATCGTCTCGTCGAGTGTCATTCGTGGCGGGGCGGGTTTCGGCTTCTTCGCGGGCATGGCGATCTCCTTCGCGTCGAGGCGTTCCAGACACGACATTATTGCCGAGGAATTAGACTTCGTGCTCCCCACGCTGGCCGCAAGCTTGTGGGTCGGCGGTGTCCGGCGACCGTGCGCTGGCGAAAACAGGCCGTCGAGTTCGTACGTCCGTCACGCTTCCGGGCGACGCGACCGCGACGCGGGTCATTTCGCAGCCCGGGTTGTATTACCTGTCCGAAAATTTGACCGGGCAGGCCGGGAAGTCCGGCATCCGAATCGACGCCAACGGCGTGACCCTCGACCTCGGCGGCTTCTCGCTCGTCGGTGTTGCCGGCTCGCTGGACGGCATCACCGCCAACCTCCGGAACCAGATCTCGATCCACAACGGCTCGATCATCTCGTGGGGCGGGAGCGGAATCAAGACCGGCAACGGCGACGATGTCCTTGTTCGGGAGGTCATGGCCAGCGGGAACGGGGGCTGGGGCATGCCGTCCTTCCAGGCCGGCAGTCCCCAACATAATGTGTCGATCGTTCAGTGCATCGTGCGCGGAAATCCCTCTGGTGGCATCACTTGTACTTAGCGGAAGATCTCCGGACGCGATTCTCTCAAGAAGTACGAGGCTCCCCGAGGTGCCGAGCGATCAGCATCTTGATGAGTGATTGTCGGGGAACTCCCAGCCTCGAAGCCTCACGATCCAGGGACTCGATCATCCACACCGGGAAGTCGACGTTCACCCGTTTCTGCTCGTGCCCCGCGCGACGAGCCTTCGACAGGTCCAGGTGGCGAGTCACGTCCCCACCGGCGTCGAAGTGCTTGTCAAAGTCCCGCGCTTTCATAGATCGCTACCTCCTCATCCCTCGATCGCCGCACCGAGATGATCCGAATCCGCTCTTTCCGTGAAGTAATCACCGCCGACCAGTACTTGTCGCCGATCTTTCCGATGACGAGCGACCTTGGTTCGTCCTGGGTCCGTGCGGGAATCTCGACGAGATCCGGGTCCTCCCACAGGGCTTGGGCTTCGACGAAATCGATCCCGTGTTTGCGCCCGTTCGAAGTGCTCTTCGCATCATCGAATTCAAACCCCATAGGTATGATTAATATACCCCGGAAGGGTAGATCTGCAACCGGAGTGCGAACCCACGACGGGAATCGGGTGGGGGCAGCGCGTTCGCATTTGCTCGAAGCGCTGCAGTCGTGTCGATCCGAGGGGCCGCGGGCACGTCACCCGTGGCGGGGAGGGGTTCGGCTTCTTCGCGGGCATGGCGATCTCCTTCGCGTCGAGGCGTTCCAGACGCGATATTGTTGCCGAGGAATTAGACTTTGTGCTCCCCACGCTGGCCGCAAGCTTGTGGGTCGGCGGTGTCCGGCGACCGGGCGCTGGCGAAAACAGGCCGTCGAGTCCGTACGTCCGTCACGCTTCCAGCCACCGAACTGCGGCCGAGGAGACCAGTTGTCGTAGTCGGAGTTAGGCTACAGTCGTGATGCTGTGAGTGTCCGACACGTGAAGAAATAGGACTACTTCGCGCTCGCCCGCTCTTTGGCACGGCGAACGCAACAAGGGGGATGGGAAATGAAGGGTCACGATTTCTTGAAAGGCTTGATTTTCGCGCTGGCCGCCGTGGCCGTGGCCACGAACGCCGGCATGGCGGGGCCGCTCGAGCCGCCACCGGGTCCAGTGACCTCCACGGGGCGCTTCGGTCCGCGGAACGACGTGGCCACGCTTCCGGGCGACGCGACCGCGACGCGGGTCATTTCGCAGCCCGGGTCGTATTACCTGTCCGGAAATTTGACCGGGCAGGCCGGGAAGTCCGGCATCCGAATCGACGCCAACGGCGTGACCCTCGACCTCGGCGGCTTCTCGCTCGTCGGTGTTGCCGGCTCGCTGGACGGCATCACCGCCAACTTCCGGA
>JANNRU010000658.1:0-3118 GCA_031401755.1 Acidobacteriota bacterium
CATCGAAGCCGTCGAAGGCTGCGGCGTCCAGGTCGAGCTGGTCGCCCAGCACGACGATCAAGGTGCGCAGTTCAGCCATGGGTGGCCCTAACCTGCATGTTCTTGCGCCGGCAGGCGTCGGCCCAGTTCTTCGCCCAGCGACGGCGCCAGCTCATCGTCAAGCCGCAAGCCACACAGGGCTTGCTGGGCAACGCGGCCTTGTTGAGCGCCTTGGCCTGGAAGAGCGCGCAGTTAACACCGTCTTGGCCGGCGACGAATTTCGGGAACTCTTTGACGTCGACGCACTGGGCATCCGCCACGTAGCCCAGCGCGAAGGCCTGGGCGTCTTTTTCGGCAAGCGGTGGAATGGTGCGCGTTCCTGCGGATTTGAATTGACATAATGTCAGAGTTATCGAACACTGGCCCTGGGCTCGTACCCGAGTCGAAAGCGGAATGGCGGTTTGTTCGGATTAACCGCTCCGCCAGTCTTGACCATGCTGATGCGAACGCCCACCCTCGAAGACCTGCGCCGCAATGCCCTCACGCGCAGCTTCCACGCGCCCACGACGTTGAAAGATGCCATGGTCAAGCTGGGCTTCGTCCAGGCCGACCCGATCCGTGCCCCCGCCCGCGCGCAAGAATTTGATATTGCGCCACCGCGCGAGGGACTACCGGGCCGGGAACCTCGAGCGTCGCTACGCGGGTCTTGGAATCGAAGAAGATGTGTTCGTCAACTACGGTTTCCTGCCCGCTCCCGTGCAAGCGCTGATGCATCCTCGCACACGCAGCTCTTCCACTGCGGCGCCGCGCGGGAAACGCGCGCGTGCGCTCCTCGCGTTCATCCGGGAGCGCGGTGCCGTCCACCCGCGAGAGGTCGACGACCACTTCGCGCACGGCACGGTGACCAACTACTGGGGCGGCTCTTCGAGCGCGACCACGCATCTGCTGGACGAGCTGCACTATCGCGGTCTCTTGCGCATCGCGCGTCGCGAGAACGGCATCCGCATCTACGTCGCGCACGACCACGCAGCCGGACCGTCTACGGCCGCGGGGCGCGATGCGCGGATCGATGGGCTGATCGACGTCGCGCTACGACTGTACGCACCCCTGCCGGGAGCGAGTCTCTCGGGACTCGTGAATCGACTGCGATACAGTGTGCCGCCGTGGCGCAGCGAACTGCGCCGTGGCCTCGAGCGCGCCAAGCGCAGGCTCGCCCGCGGACGAACGGGTGCCGGTCCAAGGGAATCTCGATGCGGCCCGGTTGCTTGCGCCCTTCGATCCCGTGGTGTGGGACCGCCGGCGCTTCGAGCTGTTCTGGGGTTGGGCCTACCGATTCGAGGCCTACACGCCGCGGGCCAAGCGCAAGCTCGGCTACTACGCCCTGCCGCTACTCTGGCGTGATCGCGTGATCGGCTGGGGCAATCTTTCGGTCACGGATGGCGGCCTCCTCGCCGACTTCGGCTACGTCGACTCGCGTCCACCGCGCGAGCGGGCCTTCGCGCGCGAGCTCGGAGCCGAGCTGCAGCGCATGCGAGAGTTCCTCGACCTCCGCTGACGTCGCAGGCACGGTGCCGGCGACCGGCGTCGGTCTCGGTCAGGCCGCCGTAGGTTTCCTTATCGTTCCTAGCCGGAAGGGAACCCGCGACGAACCACTCGAATCGTACGTAGCAGATGGGTCGGTGGCACATCTATTGGTAAGTGCGAGCACGTTTCGTCTTTGTCGAGTGAAACGGTCCAGTTGCTGTCGCAGAAGCCGCAGGAGGACTTCGAACCCCGTGGTAGAGTTTCACCGAGTAGAAAAGGACCAGGCCGAGAGAATTGGCTCGTCCTCGGGTCGCTAGGCCGGTGCGTGAGACGTTTTGCCGCCCGGTCTTGACGCTGGCAATTGGAGCAGAGTGCCCCGGTGCCTGTCGAACGAGGAATCAGGAGGGAGACGTGAGGTACAAGACGACGGCGTGGTGGTCCGGTCTCGAGTGTCGTGGCGGGGTCGGCCGGTGGATTTCGCTGGCGATGGCGTTCGGGCTCACGGCCTCGTTCCCGCTGCTGGCGACGCCGGCAGGTGCCGCGGACACCCTTCCGAAGCTGTGGGAGGCAGGCGGGCTCAGTGCGGGGAATGACAGCGCGGGTCAGGCGGCACGAGTGGCCGTAGACGCGGCAGGCAACGTTGCCGTCGTGTCGGGGCCTTCTGAGGCGCTCGATCTGGCGGTGACATCGTATACGGCGACAGGAAATTTCCGCTGGAAGAGCGTGGTCAGTCCCTCGAGCGGCACGTTTAGAGGCGATTGGGTGGCTGCTGCGCCGAACGGAGATTTCGTGGCGGTGGGTCACAATGTCAGTGGCTCCAGTGGAAACCCGATTGCGATCACACTGGTTCGTTTTGGCTCCGACGGAACCCTAGAGTGGCGGGTGGACCTGGCTGTCACCCTTCCCAGCGTCGGCCGACTGCTCGTGGATTCCGGTGGCAACGCCTACTTGGCCTTCAATTCCGTGGGCGACGGTCAGGACATCCGACTGTACAAATACAACCCCTCGGGTGTCCTGCTCTGGTCGCAGGTCATCAATACGGGTTTCTTCTCCAACAACATCGCCACGTCCATGGCGCTGAGCGCGGACGAGACCGAGGTGGCGCTCACGGGAGACACCATCGGCGGGGTCGAATGGATCACTGCTTTGTATGACACGTCCACGGGCGTGCGAAAGTGGCTGGTGACCGCCGCAGAGGGCACTGCCAACCTGGATGTCGTGATCGACGACAGTCGCGTGTACGTGGCCGGGCAGGGGAGTGTCGGGATCACCGGGTATCTCACTGTGATCGCCTACGACCGGGCAACCGGGGCGCGGCTGTGGCGCAGGGACAAGAAGCCGGCCGACGGCGTTAGCGCCGCCGGTCTTCGGATGGCCAAAGCATCCGACGGGAGCCTGGTCGTGACGGGCCAGGCTTCGCGTGGGTTCCTCGATTGGTACACGGTTGCCTTAGAGACGACCGGAGCGGTTCGCTGGGAGGCCGTTCGGGATGGTGGCTTGAACACGGACGAGATCCCGGTGGGGTTGCTCGTGAGGCCTGATGGCACCACTGTCGTGACGGGGAAAGGCGGTCCCAATCTTCCCGGCGGGTACATCCCGGGCGTGACGGCAGGGT
>JANNRU010000659.1:0-3978 GCA_031401755.1 Acidobacteriota bacterium
CTCGGCGGAGACTACTCCACGAGACTCTGAGCTCGTCGGGTGGAATGACTCGGAGCGGATCTATCTGCTTCCTGACGCCGCGTTTCGCGCGGTAAGCCATTTCGCGCGAGACGCCGGTGAGCCATTTGCGGTCGGTCGAAATCGCCTCCAGCAGGACCTTCGGCGCATGGGTATCAGCGAGGCAACTCCCGGCCGAACCACGACTACCGCCTGGGTCGGCGGGGCGACGCACAGGGTGCTGTCCCTCCGGAAGGAAGCGGTCGACCGGGTGCTCGGCGACGCGAGCGTCCTGGCCACACCGGTCCTAACCACTCTAACCGGTTTTGGGGAGTAAGGGGGACATGCCCTATACACCGAAACTACCACCCCATACCGACACGGACCCGGGTGGTGCATCACCCCCTTTTGATCGTGTCCCTAGCCGGTCAATACCGGTTAGACCGGTTAGGTCGGTTAGGGATTCCACCGACTTATCGCTCGACGACTTCGAGCGCGGCGCTAACGCCCTCGAACTCCGAGTCCCCTGGTTCGACCAGACGCTCTGGTTCGTTCCACGTATCGAGCACGTCCGTCTACTGCGACGCGAAGGCGTCGACCGGGGCCGGATCTGGACCGCGGCTGAGCTGCGGCAACTCTCGTCGCTCCCCGGCGTCACCCCGGACGAGATCGCCAACATCGGCCGGCTGCGCGCAGCCTTCGATGCCCAGATCGTCGAGGTCGGTGAAGATCACCCCACACCAGTCGATGCCCCGGTGCCCGATGACACCTCGTGCCACGCTTGCCGCGGAACTCGCTTTTGGCGCTCCGTACACGGCGCGGTCGTCTGCGCGGGCTGCCACCCACCCCCCTCGCCGAGGCTCGTCGCCGAGTGGATCGATAACGGGACCGCGTCGTGAACGCCGCATCAACAAATCTGCGCGAGATCGCGGAAGTTCTCGCCCGCGGCTACCTTCGGTTAACACGAACCCCGCAAACACTGGGGACTTCTGGCGTCAGAAAGCGACAGATTCCAGTGGCGGGTTCGCGCCTTGAGAGCCCTGATCATGTCGATGAGGGACGCCGACTTGGAAAAAAGCATGCTCGCTGAAATCGACCGCCTCCGGCAGATGACCGTCGCCGAGTTGCAGGCCGAATTTTTGAAGCTCTACGGCGAGCCGTCGCGCAGCCGGAACCGCGACTTCCTCTGGCGACGCCTCGCGCATCGGAGTCAAGAACTCGCGCACGGCGGCCTCAGCGACCGCGCGAAGGGACGCATCGCTGCACTTGCATCCAACGATTTCACGCGCGCTCGTACGCCTGCAATGGCTGTGGACATCACACTCGCCACGCCTCCCGCCCCACGAACGAAGCGTGATCATCGCCTTCCATCGCCCGGCACCGTGATCACCCGCCGTTACCGCGACCGCGAGTTGCGCCTACTTGTCCTCGACGACGGCTTCGAGCTTGACGGCACCCGCTACGGCTCGCTCTCTGAGGCGGCGCGGGCGGTGACCGGCGCACATTGGAATGGAAAATTGTTCTGGGGCCTCTCCCAACGGAAGCGGAAGGCCTGATGGTCCGCCCGCTGCGGAACGGTCGAGCCACCGCGGTCGCCACCGCTACGGCTCCCGTCCGCTGCGGTGTTTACGCTCGCGTTTCAACGGAAGCCCAGGCCGAGCAGAAGTTCAGCTCCGTCGAGGTCCAGCGAGAAACCTGCCGCGCCTACGTCAACCTCCACCGCGACGAGGGCTGGGTCGTCGCACCCGAAGTCTACGAGGATCCCGGATTCACCGGCGCGAACACGAATCGCCCCGGGCTCCAGCGTCTCCTCGCTGATATCGAGGCCGGCAACGTCGACTGCGTGGTCGTCCACAAGTTTGATCGACTGTCGCGATCGATGCTCGACTTCCTGCAGCTCCTCGATTTCTTCAAGCGGCATCGAGTCAGCTTCGTCTCGGTGAGCCAGCGCTTCGACACATCGACGCCGGTTGGCGAGATGACACTCAACATCCTGTTGTCGTTCGCGCAATTCGAGAGGCAGATCATCGGCGAGCGCACGCGCGACAAGATCAGGGCGGCGAGACGAAAAGGGCGATGGACCGGCGGCTTCGTTCCACTGGGCTTCGATTCGGTTCCCGAGGGCGGCCGTATCGTCGTGAACACGGACGAGGCCGAACAGGTCCGGGCGATGTTCGAACTGTACGTTGCCACCCCATCGCTTGTCGCTGTCTCTCAGGAACTGAATCGCCGCGGCTGGCGACAGAAGTCGTGGACGACCAAGACCGGCAAGGCCCGCCAGGGACGACAGTGGGACCGCGTGACGCTGCGGCAGGTGCTCACCGATGTGCGGTACGTCGGAATGCAAACCCTCGGCGACGAATCGTTCCGCGGCGAGCACGATGCCATCGTACCGAAGCGGCTCTTCGACCAGGTCCAGAAGCTGCTCAGCGCCAACCGCTCCACGCACGGCGGCGCGACGAGGAACTGCCATGGGGCATTGTTACGAGGACTCCTCCGATGCACGGCTTGCGCCCGCGCCATGACCCACGCCCCAGCTCGGGCCCATGGGCGGCTCTACCGCTACTACCGCTGCACCGGGGCGCAGAAGGAAGGCGCAACCGCCTGCCCCTCGAAGCCGATCCCGGCCGAGAAGATCGAGGCTTTCGTCGTCGCACAGATCCGCCGCATCGGGGCTGACCCGACGCTGCAGGAGGAGACGTTCACGAAGGCGGTGGAGCAGGTCAAAGCTGAGCGTCGGGGCCTCCGAATCGAAGCGGTGCGACTGGGGCGTGAGATCGAGACCACCCGCGGCGAGGTCGAACGACTCGTGGCCGCGCTCACTCGCTCCGACGGCCCCGCGGCAGACGCGATCCGGGTGGAACTCGGGAAGGCCCAAGAGCGCCTCGGCACGCTGGAGGCCCGGCAGCGCGAGGTCACCGAGGAACGCTCGCGGCTCGACGCCCTCGACGTGGATCCCGCAGACGTCGCCCGGGCGCTCGAAGCATTCGACCCGATCTGGGACGTATTGCTCACGCCTGAACGCGAACGCGTGCTCGCACTGCTCATCGAACGAATCGACTACGACGGCCCGAGTGGCAAGCTCGAGATTCACTGGAGGCTCGCGGGGTTCGGTTCGCTGGCTGACGAGATCGGGGGCCGCCCGTGAGCCCCACGACGACGCACGCGGTCGACTTCCGCCCCAGGCCTGCGCCACGCCCCGATGTCGCGCCCACGCCGCGCGTGCCGCGCGTAGCCCGGCTCCTGGCGCTCGCGCACCGGATTGACGGGATGATCCGGGCCGGTGAACTCGTGGACCTGGCCGACGCGGCCCGTGCGTGCGGGGTGACCCGAGCCCGCATGACGCAGGTCGCGAACCTGCTACTGCTCGCGCCCGCGATCCAAGAGCAGATCCTGGCAATGGAAACCATGGCCGGTCGCGACCCGGTCACCGAGCGGGGGCTACGGCCAATGGTCGCGGAGCCGGACTGGGCGGCGCAGATGCGGATGTGGCGAGAATTCACGGAGGAACGATGAGCGACGAAGTGGCCTTCTACAGGACCCGGGCCGGCAGGCAGTTCTACGAGAGCACGATGCCCGAGCTGGTGCGAGCCATCGAGCGCCTCGCCGATACCGTCGCCGCCGGCAAGCGGAGCCCGGCCGTGCAGGCGCTCGTCGACATTGCCACGGAGCTCGACGAGGCTACCGAGCGGGTCCTCGAAATCGTACCAGGCGACCCACGGACCGTTCATGAGGTCGGGTTGCTGCGGGAGAAGGTTGTAGCTTTGAAGCGGATTCTTGCCCGAGTCGGGCCCCGTGACCACGGTTGAGGAGATGGATTAACCTCGGGCAAGTGGCAGGCATTACGGAGGACTTGGAATTGAGACAGGACGAGGCAGTTGTCTTTGGTGTGCACATGATCAAGCAGGTCGCGTTTGCGTTCGATCGCCTCGACGAGATCTCCGACCACGCAGAACCCGGGAGTCCAAGCATCGCCTTCTA
>JANNRU010000660.1:0-7482 GCA_031401755.1 Acidobacteriota bacterium
TGCGGACGACAGGTTTTGGAAGTTCGCTGAACCTGAAAGTGGGATTGCTGCACAACGTGGACATCCAGTTCGTGCTCGACTCCTACGCGCGAACGCGGGTCGAGGACCGCGTGGCCAACACGGTGGACAGGGCCTCGGGCATCGGCGACTTACAGACCCGACTGAAGATCAACCTGTGGGGCAACGACGGCGGGAGTACGGCCTTTGCGTTGATGCCGTTTGTGAAGTGGCCACTCTCGAACTCGGGCTTGCGCAATGGCGAAACCGAGGGGGGTGCGATTTTCATCCTCGGCTACGAGTTGCCCCAGCGCTGGAGTTCGGCGGTGATGACCGAGGTTGATTTCGTTAGCGATGGTGCGAGCGGTTACGACACGGAGTTTGTCAACTCCATCACGTTCAGTCACGACATCGTCGGCACGCTTGGCGGCTACGTGGAGTTCTTCTCCGTCCACAGCAGCGCGTCGAATTCACGGTGGCAAGGGCAGGCGGACGTGGGCTTCACCTATGCCCTGCGCGAGAACGTGCAACTTGACTTCGGCTGCAACTTTGGCGTCACGACTTCCGCGCCGGACTTCAACCCGTTCGTCGGCCTCTCTACTCGCTTTTGACCCAAGCACTCGTGCTGGCCGGTCTTGTGGTCCGTCAGGGCCCTCAGCTTTCGTGGCGGCGCGGCTGCAGCAACTTGGCGACGAGTGCGGTCCAGCCGGTCTGGTGGGAAGCGCCGACCCCACGGCCCGTGTCGCCGTGGAAGTACTCATAGAACAGCACGTAGTCCCGGAAGTGCGGGTCGGACTGCAAATGGGGGTGCTGACCGAACACGGGTCGCTTGCCATCCTTCCCAGGCAGAAAAATCCGCGCCAGGCGGCGCGCCAGTTCCTCGGCCACCTCGTTAATGGTCAGAAAGTGTCCCGAACCGGTCGGGCACTCCACCTTGAAGTCATCACCGTAGTAGTGATGGAACTTTTGGAGTGATTCGATGATGAGGTAGTTGACCGGGAACCAAATCGGTCCGCGCCAGTTCGAATTCCCACCAAACAAGCCTGAGTCGGACTCCGCCGGCTGGTAGCCCACGGTTAGGTCCGTGCCGTTCACCCGGAAAACGTACGGGTGCTCGGCGTGGTAGCGGGACAACGCACGGATGCCGTAGTCGGACAGAAATTCCGTTTCGTCGAGCATCCGCTTCAGGAGACGCTTCATGCGGTGTCCCCGCAACAGCGACAAGAGGCGGCGGCGGCGCTTGCCACCGACCTCCCAATGCGATACCAGCAAGGCGAGATCCGGACGGTAGTTCAGGAACCACTCCATACGCTTCGTGAACTCGGGCAACTTCTCGAGCAACTCCGGGTCGAGAGTCTCGACAGCGAACAGCGGGATGAGCCCCACCATGGACCGAACCTTCAACCGCTCCATCTGCCCGTTCGGGAGGTGCAGGACGTCGTAGTAGAACTTGTCGTCGTCGTCCCAGAGCCCCATGTCGCTGTCGCCCACCTTGGTCATGGCCTCGGCGATGTGCAGGAAGTGCTCGAAGAACTTGGTCGCGATATCCTCGTAGACGTGATTGTGCTGCGCCAACTCGAGGGCGATGCGCATCAGATTCAGCGAGTACATTGCCATCCAACTCGTGCCGTCCGACTGGTCGATGTGTCCGCCGGTCGGCAACTTGGAGCTGCGGTCGAAGACCCCGATGTTGTCGAGACCGAGGAACCCCCCCTGGAACACGTTGCGGCCCTCGGCATCCTTGCGGTTCACCCACCAGGTAAAATTCAGCATCAGTTTGTGGAAGACGCGCTCGAGGAACTCCAGGTCGCCCTTCCCGCCGTGGTGTGCGCGGTCGATCTGGAACACGCGCCATGCCGCCCACGCATGCACCGGCGGGTTGACATCGCCGAACGCCCATTCATAGGCCGGCATCTGGCCGTTCGGGTGCATGTACCACTCGCGGGTCAGGAGTATCAGCTGGCGCTTGGCGAATCCCGCGTCGATTAGCGCGAACGGAATCATATGGAAGGCGAGGTCCCAGGCGGCGTACCAGGGGTACTCCCATTTGTCCGGCATCGAAACGACGTCGGCGTTGTTGAGGTGCTGCCACTCCCAATTCCGGCCGTGCTTGCGACTCGCCGATGGCGGGGTCTGGCCAGGGTCGCCGTTCAACCACTCCCGGACATCGTAGTAGTAGAACTGCTTGGACCAGATCAAGCCGGCGAACGCCTGCCGTTGCACCAGCCGGGCGTCCTCGCTGACCGAGCCGTGTTGCACCCGGTCGTAAAACCGGTCGGCCTCGACCTTGCGCTCGGCGAACACCCTGTCGAAGTCGGCGAAAGGCATGGACGCGGGCTCGCGGCGCAGCCGGACGCGAACCTCCTGGCTGCCACCGGCAGGTAACTGAAACTGATACCAGGCGGCCGCCTTGGTGCCATTCCGCGCCGGGTTGACCGCGCCCTCTTCGCCGTTGACGACGCGAGCGTGGAACGCGTCCTTGTAGTATCCGGGCAGGTTGACACCGTAGAGCCGGCGAACGTTGGATTCGTTCTCGGTAAACAGCAGTTCCGGTGCACCGTCCACGTAATAGCCGTAGGTGCCGAGCGCCTCGTGCTCGACCCGCACTTCCGTCGCGTCCACGCTGAGCAGTTCCGGCTTCACGCCGCCCGGCTTCCAGCTCCAGGTGTTGCGGAACCAGAGCTGGGGCAGCAGGTGGAGTGTCGCCGGTTCGGGGCCCCGGTTGAAGGCGGTAACCCGCATGAGGATGTCTTCCGGGGCACCCTGGGCGTACTCGACGAACACGTCGAAGTAGCGGTTGTCGTCAAAGGCGCCCGTATCGATCAGTTCGAGCTCAGGCTGGCCGATGCCCCGCGCCCGGTTCTCCTGCACCAGACGGTCGTAGGGGAACTCGCCCTGCGGATACTTGTAGAGCATCTTTAGGTAGGAGTGGGTGGGCGTGCCGTCCAGGTAGTAGTAGAGCTCCTTCACGTCCTCGCCGTGATTACCCTCGCGGTTGGTCAGGCCATAGAGACGCTCTTTCAGAATGGGATCGCGTCCGTTCCAGAGCGCCAGCGAAAGACACAGGGTCTGCGCACGGTCGGACACGCCCGCGATGCCGTCCTCACCCCACCGGTACACACGACTGCGGGCATGGTCGTGGGGGAAGTCCTCCCAGGCGTCGCCCTTTGGGCTGTAGTCCTCACGCACTGTGCCCCACTGGCGCTCCGACAGGTAGGGACCCCATTTCTTCCAGCCCTCGCCGGGCGGAAACTCCTGCTTGAGCCGGCGGTCTTCTGCGGTCTCCGCCGGTGGCGCGGCGCGCGAGGCTCCCCCGTCCGGAAGCCCGACCTTCATCGGTTCGCCGTGCAGCCCTTCGAACTTCATGTCCGTTCCCCCAATGCAAGCCACGCGCGGAACAGATTGGCCACGCTCCATGCCTGCGCGCAACAGCCCCGTGGCCGGTGCAGCGCCTCTCCATTCGTTCGGACCCGGTAATCCTGGAAATTGAGCGAGCCGTGCCGGGTACCGGACAATTCACGCTCGCCTGCGTCGGTCGCGCCTGCTGCGGCTCCGTCAGCCGGCAGCGCGGCCGGCTAGCCTCAGTGGCTGGGATCCGGACTCTTCGATTCCACGCCCGTCGGTATAATCCGCCGGTGCCACACTGGCGATGGCCTCGATGAAGGTGACCTGGGTCTCGCACTCCGCGATGCGCGGCGGGGCCGAACGTTCGCTCCTCGAGGCCATCGATGCCTTGGGCCGGCGGGGCGTTACGTCGAGCGTGCTGTTGCCTTTCGGCGGACCTCTAGCAGGGGAGCTCGCCCGCCGGGCTGTGGCCCACCGCATCGTGCCCTACCGCTGGTGGATGCACTTTGCGGGCAGCGCGCGGCTGCGCGGACTGGCCCGCACGGGTTGGACCCACGCCTGCGCAGTTCCTGCGGCGCGAGCGATCCGGCGCTTGGGCGCGGACGTCGTGTGCACGAACAGCGTCACCGTGTGCACGGGCGCGTTCGCGGCGGCGCTCTGCCGCCGGCCGCACGTCTGGCAGATCCGTGAGTTCGGCCGGGAGGATCATGGCCTGGACTTCGATCTCGGCGAGCGCGCTTCCCTCCGCATCGTCGACCGCCTGTCGGCGTCTTGTGTCATCAATTCGGAGGCCGTCGCCGAGAGCTACGCACGCGGAGTGCCCCGTTCCAAGATGCGCGTCATCTATCCGTGGGTGCGTGTCCCGGATTCCGCCGAGTGGGCCGAGCTTCCGCCCCGGCGCCCGTTTCGCGTGGTCAGCGTCGGATACCAGAGCGAGGGTAAACGACAGGATGAGGCCATCCGGGCGCTGGAAGATCTCGTCGAGCGAGGGATCGACGCAGAGTTGTTGCTCGTCGGGCGCGGCGAGCCGGCGTACCGACGCCGACTCGAAGCGCTCGCGGGCGCCCGTCTCGGCGAGCGGGTGCGCTTTCTCGGGGAACTGGACGAGCCCTTCCCCGTCGTCCTGTCCGCGGATGTCCTCGTCGTCTGCTCGCGGGCGGAAGCGTTCGGCCGGGTCACCGTGGAAGGCATGCTCGCGGCCCGAGCCGTCGTCGGCGCGCGGAGCGGAGGGACGGCCGAGCTCGTTCAGCACGGGCGCACGGGGCTCCTCTACGAGCCCGGTGACGTCGCCGGCCTCGCCGGGCTGCTCCGCGGCCTGGCCGAGCGGCCCGAGGCCGGCCAGCGCCTCGGCGCCGAAGCTCAGGCCTGGGCGCGGGGCCGCTTCACCGAGGAGCGCTATGCCGGGGAACTGCTCCGCGTTCTACGGGAGGTGACCGGAACGAGTACCGCGGACGTCGCGGATCGGACTCGTTGAGGTACGCGATCTTGATGTGGCGCTTCGCACTCCACGTTTGAGACACCGGCGCGCGCGGGGTGCGCTGAGCGTTTCAGCGGCCGATCTCGAGCATTTCTTGCGAGGGGTCGAGTCGCCGCCAGAGCGCTGCCGTCAGCTGGACGATCAACCAGCCTCCGACGAACAGCGGGATCGCGGCGAGCGCTCCCCAGACGGGAAACTCCCAAATCTTCCAGGCGATTCCGAGCCAACTCTGGACCAGCACTGCCGTGCCGACGAGCAGCACGCTGGGAATCAGCGCCAGCAGGAGCGCCAGCGCGAGCGCCCAGACCATGAACATTTGTTGACCGAAACCCGCCACGCCCTGATTGCGATCTACACTGTGGACCAGCCACGCGGGCACGAACACAACGGCGAGGTTCTGCAGGGCCGACGAACAGAAGGATACGGCCGCAGTCACGGGCAGGACGGCTGCGAGAAGCACCCCTAGAGCCAGTCCATTGTCGACGCCCATGAACGAAGCAGATGGCCGAAAGATCTCGAGCCCCGACCGCTCGCCGGTCCACAATTGGCAGAGACGGCTTCCGAGGAGTGCGCTCTGCACCATGCCGGCACCGAAGCTCGAAACGAAGAAGCTGATCAGTGCCGGCGAGACGACCTCGGCCAGCACGAACCGCTCCGGCGACACGGGCCAAGTCCGTACCAACTCGATGTGCCCGAGTGTTGCGCGCAGGTCGTTGTTCCACGCCATGCCGCCGGCGATCGGCGGCAGGGCTGTGAGAAACAGACCGATGGTGGCCAGCGTCCCGTAACTCACGTCGGGCCATGGCAGCAGCGCGGGCAGTACAGCGAGTACCACGAGCAGCACCGAAGCCACGAGCGCGACCCGACTCCACGGAAAACGGGAGACGCGGATCGCGTTCTTCCAAACCAAGGCGAGCGCCGGCGGTCCCGGACGTTCTAGATCGAACGGCCTCCGAGACCGGGCCCGTGAAGAGAGCCGGGCGAAACGCCGCGTCGGTGACTTCTTGGTCTCACGCACCTTCGCCTGTTCGATCGCGCTCTCCTCGAAACGAGCCCGCGAGCGCAATACGACCTCCCGTTGTGCCATTAGCAGGAGCACGGACGGCAGAGCGACGACCACGAATGCGATCCCGCCCCGTGCGAACATGGGCGCGGTCAACAACCAGGCCGGGGTCGAGAGCGCTACGAGCCACAACGGCCACTCCAGTGCAGCCAGGCTCGCCACGAACTGGTCCCAGTCCTGCGCTTCGCGCAACAGAGCGCCGGAGCGTGCGAGGAACAGCACCAACGCCGACAGCAGCACGGCGTAGAATCCGAGCAGGCCAACCGTCAGCAAGATGCGCCGCCTGCGCGCGACAGCGACCGGGATCTCGGTTTGACGCAGGTTGAACAGGGCCCGCCACTTTCCATTGAGGTGCAAGCAGTCCAAGAGGATCCACGTTCCGCCGAAGCCCAACAGCCAGGCGATCGGGCCGCCCCGACTGAACAGCAGCGACACGATCAGGGCGCTGAGGACGACTCCCAACTCCGACTTCAGCAGTCCGTACTGGATGACCTGCCGCCGGGTCAACGGCGCTTGCAGCAGCATCGTCAACTCCGACTCGCGAAACGGCAGCCCGAGACGTCCCCACGGCAGCAGCCACGGAAGTGGCGTGAATAGCGTCACCAGCAGTGCGGCGAGCCGATGAATCGTCGGAACGATGTCGAGGGCCTCCTCGTTCCACGGAGTTGCCACCACGACGGCAGTGCGCGAGAGCAGCGGCCGGATCACCCACAAGCTGATCCACACGGCGCCGACGACGAAGCCGACCAGGTACTTCGGCTGTCGCAGCAAGCGGATGGAGCGGACGATGCGACCGCGGAACGTCATCCACTGCAGCTGGGCCAGGACCGTGATCATCCGGACTGGCGCTCGATCGCGTTCATGAAGATCGCTTCCAGGTCGGCGTTGCCAGCCAGTTCGGGCGAGGCGCGACGGATCTCTTCCAGCGTGCCGTCGAGCGCCTTCTTGCCGCGGACGATCACGATCACTCGCTGGCACAGCTCTTCGACGAGGTGGAGCATGTGCGACGATAAAATCACCGAGACCCCGCTTTCGGCCAACTTTCGGATGCGGGTCTTCATGCGGTGCATCGCGGCCGGGTCAAGGCCGGTGAGCGGCTCGTCGAGCAGGAGTGCTTCCGGTCGGTGCACCAGCGCCATCGCGACCATCAGCTTCTGCTTCATCCCGCGCGACAGCTCCGCGGGAAACGAGTCGCGGCGATCGCCCAGCTCAAGCTCGTCGAGAAGCTGCTGCGCCCGAGTCGCCCCGTCGGTGACGCCGTAGAGCCGTGAGGTGATGATCAGGTGATCCCAGGAGGTCAAGTAGTCGAACAATCGCGGCTCGTCGGGAACGAAGGCCAGCCGGCGCTTGGCTTCGAGCGGTTGGTCGTACAGATCGAAGCCGGCGATGCGAACGCGGCCGGACGTCGGGGGAATGATGCCGGTCATGCAACGCAGCGTGCTGGTCTTGCCTGCGCCGTTCGGTCCGACGAGCCCCAGGATCTCACCCGTGGGGACAGCGAAGCTCAGACCCTGAACCGCCTGCACCGAACCGTAGACCTTGAACAGGTCTTCAACTTCGATCATCTAACTTCCACCCCCCGTACGGACGGGCCCGGTCG
>JANNRU010000661.1:0-4289 GCA_031401755.1 Acidobacteriota bacterium
CCGAGCTCTCCTTCCGGCGGTCGCTGGCGACGTGAGCGCCAGTTCCGGCCGCTCGTCGCCCTTGAGCACCGCTGCACCCTCGGGAGTGAGGGACAACACGAACGCTCCGGGGTGCCCGCCCTCGATCCCGCAGCGCTCGATCAGACCGTGGTCGGCCAGGCTCCCCAGCAGATCCTTGATTTCATCGAGGGTCAGACGCCCCAGCAAGCCAAAGCTGGGCAGGCGATCGAGTCCCCAGCCGACGATCTCCTTTGCGCGGCTTCCGGCGAGAACTTGCGCGATGCGACCCACTCCGAATCGCCCGTTCAGGCGCGCCACCGCGGAGAGCGCCAAACGGACGCGTTCGAGTTCGTCGTCGTCGATCGCACGGGTGCGGCCATGGTGCCAGCCGAGGCAGACGTCGCAGGTACCACAGCGGGGAGCCGCGCCCCCGCGCGCGGCTCCGGCAAAATAGTCGTAGATGAAGCGGGTCCGGCAGCCGCGCGAAAACGCATAGGCAGCCATGGTGTCCAGGCGCGCACGATCGCGCCTCGACTTTTCAGCGAGTACCGTGGCCGCCAACGGCGGGTCGCCCTCACCAGGAGTCAGCCCGCGCGCTTCGACCTCGCGCGCCAGCAGACGCGCAGCCGTGACCGCGCCGAGCCTCCGCGCGGCATCGCCACCGACTTGCGCCTCGATCGACCCAGCGTCTGGCGTTTCGCCCATCAGACGCCAGACGTCGGCCACGAGCGCCGGATCCGGATTCGCCGCCGCCAGAAAGAACTCCTGGGTCCGCAGGTCAGCGGGCGAAAAGAGCAACGTGCAGCGCGCCGGACCACCGTCGCGCCCCGCGCGACCCGCCTCCTGGTAGTAAGCCTCAACGCTTCCAGGGATCTGCGCGTGGACGACGAAGCGCAGGTCGGCCTTGTCGATGCCCATGCCGAACGCGTTCGTTGCTGCGATCGCCTCGATCTCGCCGGCAAGAAAGCGTTCTTGGACTCGCCGCCTTTCACCGTCGGCGAGTCCGGCGTGATAGGTCGCAGCGTTGAGCCCCCGCTCCTTCAAGAACTCACCCCAATGCTCGACACTCTGCCTTGTGGCGGCATAGACGATGCCGGGCGCACCCACCGCGTCGATCAACTCGACGAGCGCGCTTTGCTTGGCCTGGCGGCCACGGCAGTCGACTACAGAGAGCGTCAAGTTCGGTCGCTCAAAGCCGGTGACGAGCTCGAGCGGATCCTGGAGCGCAAGCTGGCGCGCGATATCGACACGCACTTCGGGAGTCGCGGTCGCCGTGAAAGCGGCGGCGGCGACCCCGAGGTCGGCCCGCAGCTCGCCCAACCGCCGATAGTCCGGTCGGAAATCGTGGCCCCACTGACTGATGCAGTGCGCCTCGTCGACGACCAGGCGCGTGACGCGCAGATGCGCAAGGCGAGCGCGGAAGCCCGGCGCGGCAAGCCGCTCAGGCGCGACGTAGAGCAGATCGAGATCTCCCGAATCGAGTGCGGCGTCGGCGGCCCGCCGTTCGGCCGCAGCCAGGCCAGAGTGGATTCCGGCAGCGGCAATTCCGCGCGCGCGAAGCGCGTCGACCTGATCTTTGATCAAGGCGATCAGCGGAGAGATCACGAGCGTCGTGCCGTCTAGCAACAACGCCGGGAGCTGAAAGCACAAGGACTTTCCCGCGCCCGTGGGCATGACGGCCACCAAGTCGCGTCCGGCGAGAACGGCTTCCACCGCTTCGCGCTGACCCGGCCGGAATTCTGCCAAGCCGAAGCGCTCACCGAGCGCTCGATCCAATCGGTCCGTCACTCGCCCCTCTCCGTCGCCGCGCGCGAAAGCGGCCCGGTCAACTCGCCCACGCGATGGCGTTTCCACCAGTCTCCGGTGGAGCGGCGCTCGGCAGCGGTCGTGAACTCGTAACGGTAGCCGACGAAGCGCAGAAACTGCCGCGCTGGCCGATCGGTCGGGTTGTCGTCGAGCAACCTCCAAATCTGAGGCGTATCGGCCAGCAGCCGAGTCGCGAGCATTTCGAGCCAAGGCGCGGCTCGCCCCGGTTCGAGTGCTGCAAACCACATTTGCCAGTCCAAGCGCGGCATGTGCGGGGCCACGAATCGAGGTGCCCGCGATACCTCCCCCGGCTTGAAGCGAAAATCGATCTCGCGCCAATTGCGCCCATCGTCACTCGTCTCGATCACGATCTCCGGGCGCGCCGTGGTCATCTGACGAAAGAGCCCGTAGCCGTTGATCGATCGAAACGGGTCGATCCAATCCAGGATCCACGGCTCGCCCCAGCTTAACAGCGCGCGATCGCCCCAGTTCAGAGCCTGGATCAACGGGCCGCGCACAGCCCCCTGAGGTACGGTCCGCACCATCTCGTGCAAGGTCGTCAAGCCGCTGGCCACGCCGATGAGCGCGACGACGAGCCCCGCCATCGCGAACCGCGGGAGGTCGACCGGCGCTCGGGCGATTCTCCCGGAGTGCCGCTCGGCGAACCGAGCGGGAAGCAAGCGCAGCCACCAGGCGTCGTCAATGATCGCAGCGCACAGTACCAGGGTCAGCAGGTTGAAGAATCCGTAGTTCCCCGTGGCCGCGATCAACAGCTGGAGCAGGATCAGTGGAATCGCGGCGATGCGCCGGCCGCGAACGCCGGCGAAGATCAGGAACGGCAGCGGAATCTCGATGATGAGCACGACAAGAACTGAAAGCTTCCGGAACCAGCTCGGCCACTGGTGGGCGTACCAACTCGTCCACGTCGGAAGCGGCTGCGTGAAGTAGTGGAAATCGAGCGCGGTCAGATTCCACCAGGTTTCGTCCATGCAGAGCAGCTTCACGACCCCGGAGAGGAACATCAGCTTGAACAGTAAGCACCAGATCAGGATCATCCCAACCCGAGGCGGCGGCGATTCGCCCCAGGGCATCCGGGGCCGCCAGCCATGAGGCGCGACGAGCAATGCCAGCAGCCCCGTTTCGAGAAGCAGCCCATCCCATTGGAACGAAAGGAAGGCCTGACCGGCGACGACGAGCGAGAGGTAGATCGTCCACAACCCAGCCAGCGCCGCACGGGTGGCGATGTTGACGATGACCAGCAGGGACAGGACGATGCCGACCCCGAGCAGCCCGTGGAGAAACGCATCGCCGGAGGAGATCCAGCAGAGCGTCGGCACGCGCCAGTAGGCCTGCGCGCCGAGCTGCTGATCGACCCGCTCAAGGAAAGCAGAAACGGGCTGCAATCCATTCGATCCGATGAGGCCATCGATCTGCACGGCCAGTGACAACAGCGCGATCAGGTAGACGACACCGAGCAGACGGACGAAGATCCAGCGCGTGAAGTAGTAGGTCGCCGCCATGCCGCGATCCTAGCAGCCGCTTCGCTGGAAGATGGATCGCCGACGGAAACTGGGATACCGTGGGCCCGAGTCGCTCATGTTTGAAGCACTGCGGTCGATCGTCGGGTTCGTCCTTCGCGCTCCGACCGCGGTGGTTCTGCTGCTCTGGCCGATCGCGATCCTGCTACTCGCTCGCGGTGCACGCACCCCGCGCTACGCGATAGAGATCGGTGCCGCCATCCTGATCATGATCGCGTCGTTAAAGGTCGGTCTCTATCTGGCTGCTGCAACACCGCTCGACCACATCGCGGTCCAAATCGTTTGTGTTTCGCGGGGTTGGATCGACGGGATGCCCCTCTATCACGCACTCGACGCGCAGGTGCGATACTCGCTGCTCTACGGTCCATTCCCCTATCTCTTCGCCGGGACGATACTGTCGCTGGTACCCGCGGCCTGGGGGCTCGCCGCCGTCAAGCTCGGCTTCGTCGGTGCCTGGGTGCTGTCGGTCGCAGCGACTGCGCGTGTCGCAGCGATTTCAGTGAACGACTCGCGGCCGGGCGCGTTGCGCGCAGCGATCGTCATCGGCGCGCTCTCGTTGGCTTTGGGGAGACTGGCCTTCACAGCCCGCGCGGATGCGCTGCTGATGCTGGCCGCTTCCGCCGGTTTATGGATCGCCCTGCGATCGGCCGGCGTTCAGGGGCAGGCGCGGGCGCAGACCCTCGTCGGGGTGCTGGCCGGACTCGCCACCGCCTCCAAAATCCACGGTGCGATCTATCTGCTGCCGGCGATGGCGATCTTGTGGGCCCGCCGCCGCCACAGCGCCGCATGGACATGGCCCGTCACAATCGCCGGCGGCGCCCTCCTACCGTTCGCGCTCCCCGGCGTCGACTTGGAGGCGCACATCACGCTCCTGCGGACGGCAACGGACCACGGCCTCTCGAGCTACCTCTTGGCGATCAATGCTTCGTTCGCACTATTCCTGTT
>JANNRU010000662.1:0-5057 GCA_031401755.1 Acidobacteriota bacterium
GACGACCGGATCGTCTGGGACGTACTGCAGACGAAGCTTCCGACTCTCATGGAGGACGTGGAAGCTCTTCTCGAGGAGCCCTGATCCGTCGGACTTTGAGCGAGCAGTTGTCAACTCTACGCAACGCCATGGAATCCCTGGACGCTGGCGGAATCCCTGGACAACGAAATGGGCGCCGTTTCAAGAAAAACCTTGAAACGGCGCCCCCACGCGAAGCACTCATAATCCGCTGGTCGCTGGTTCGAGTCCAGCTGGGCCCACTCAATCTCACGGACGACGGCTACGCTGAAACTGCCAGGTTCTCCCGCAGCACGCGTGGATGCCGCGCAGCGATCCGAAGCAACGCCAGAGCCGGGCCCTCTGGACTCCGTCGACCCTGCTCCCAGTTGCGCAGCGTGTGGACGCTGATTCCAAGGGCTTCAGCAAACCGAGCTTGCGTCAGCCCTACGAAACGCCGGAGGGCAGCGATGTCCCCTCCCCCGGCGATGCGTCCGCGGAGAATGCGCTCCCGCTGCTTGCGGGGGATTGCTCTTGCGAAGTCCCGGTCTGTCAACTCACGAATGTCGTCTTTCATGTTCACCCTTCCGATATGCCTCAAAACGTCTTCGCTCGTTCTTCGTGGCCAGGCGCGCGCTCAAGATCCGCAAGATGTCGTCGTCGCGCTCCGTGTAGGACACGACGATCACGCCGCGCTCGATGGGACCGACCGCGATGAAGCGATCCTCTTTATCGGAATGTTCCTCATCGTAGATCTCCAGGTAGTCGACGCCGCCCTTGAACAGGCCGCTGGCCTCCTTGAAGGACAGACCGTGCTTCGCCTGGTTGATTTCGTCCTTAGCCGGGTCCCACTCGACTCGCATGCCACACCAGGAATATACGCCAATGACTTAGTCAGTCAAGGAACGACAAAGCCCCCCGGACCTACTCGACGCATTCTCTACGCAACTCAATGGAATCCCTGGACGCTGGCGGAAACCCTGGACAACGAAATGGGCGCCGTTTCAAGAAAAACCTTGAAACGGCGCCCCCATGCCAAGCCCTCACAATCCGCTGGTCGCTGGTTCGAGTCCAGCTGGGCCCATTCCATGCAACTCATTGCATTGAGTTGTCGTTTCTTTCGCAGCTCTGGGACCACGCGATCTGAGGCGGCATTCCTGTGAGGTCCTCGAGTCCGCCGCCGGTCGCCTGGCGATAGAATAGCCCCGTGCCAATCCAGCCCGGGACCCGGCTCGGCCCCTACGAGGTCGTCGCGCAGATCGGTGCCGGCGGTATGGGCGAGGTCTGGCGCGGCCGCGACACGCGGCTCGACCGCGAGGTCGCGATCAAGATCCTTCCCGACTCCTTCGCCGCGAGCGACGAGGCACGGGCGCGCTTCGAGCGCGAGGCGAAGGTCATCTCCTCGATCAGCCACCCGCACATCTGCGTGCTCTACGACGTCGGCCACGAAGGCGAGACGCACTACCTCGTGATGGAGCTGCTCGCGGGCGAAACGCTCGCCGAGCGCTTGATGCGCGGGCCCCTTCAGCCCGCGGAGGTGCTGCGCTACGGCGCTGAGGTGGCGGACGCGCTCGACCGTGCGCACAGGCAGGGCGTCGTCCACCGCGACCTCAAGCCGGGCAACGTGATGCTGACCAAAGACGGGGCGAAGCTTCTCGACTTCGGGCTGGCCCGGCCCGGGTCCGAGGCGGCGCGGCCGCTCGATCGGCTCTCCGAGATGGCGACGCACGCCAAGGCGCTGACCGCCGAGGGCACGATCGTCGGCACGTTCCAGTACATGGCGCCCGAGCAGCTCGAGGGGCAGGAGGCCGACGCGCGCACCGACATCTTCGCGCTCGGCGCACTGCTGTTCGAGATGGCCACGGGGCGCCCGGCCTTCTCGGGCCGCTCGAAGACCAGCCTGATCGCCGCGATCGTTTCCCACGAGCCGTCGCCGATCTCGTCCTTGGCCGCGATGTCGCCGCCGGCGCTCGACCACGTCGTGCGCAACTGCCTGGCGAAGAGCCCCGACGAGCGCTGGCAGAGCGCGCACGACGTCGGAAGCCAGCTGCGCTGGATCGCGGGCGCGGGCTCCCAGGCCGGCGTCGCCGCGGCGGTCGTTTCCACGCGGCGCAAGCGGCGCAACGTGCTTGCCGTCGCGGCGGTGCTGGGCTGGACGAGCGTCGCCGCACTCGCGGGCTGGATCGCGCTCCGCGACGGCGGGGCGCGCGAGGCGCCGGAGCCGTTTCGGGCGGAGCTCGTGCCGCCGCCGGGCGTCGAGGTCGCCCCGGTTGTCGCCGGCCACGGTGCGCTATCTCCCCCTGGGCGGCGTCTCGCGGTCATAGGCGGCGAGGAAGACAAGGTGCTCTTGATGGTGCGCAGCCTCGCGACGGGCGAGGTCTTGGGGCTTGCGGGGACCGAGGGCGCGACGTTCCCGTTCTGGTCGCCCGACGCGCGCTGGCTCGCGTTCTTCGCCGACGAGAAGCTGAAGAAGATCGAAAGCGGCGGGGGTCCGGTGCAGATCGTCACCGAGGCCCACGCCGGGCGCGGCGGAAGCTGGGGCGCGGGCGGCACGATCGTCTTCGCGGCCGACATCCTGGGCCCGCTGCGCCGCGTGTCGGAAAACGGTGGCTCATCCGAGCCGGTCACCGAACCGGCGAGCGATGAGGTCACGCACCGCATGCCGCACCTCTTGCCTGACGGCAAGCGGTTCCTGTTCGTCGAGAAGGTGAGCCGCAGTCAGGCCTTCGGGAACATCGCGGCCGGCTCGGTCGAGTGCGGCCCGTCGCGGGTCGTGGTCGAGCGGGCCTCGAACCCGCAATACGCGGCCGGCTATCTGTTCTTCGTCCGGGACAGGAACCTCGTCGCCCAGCGATTCGATCCCGAACAGCTCTCAGCCGAAGGGGCGCATATCCCGATCGCCGACTCGATCGAGTACTACAACCCGCGGGACATCGGGAACTTCTCCGTGTCGGCCGCGGGATGGCTCGTGTTCCGGAGGAGCGTCCTCGAGAAGAGCCGGCTGGCCTGGTTCGACCGCAACGGGCGGGAAGTCGAGGCCGTCGGCGATCCCGATTTCTTTCTGGGAGGCTGGGCCAGCCCGGACATTCCGCTCGTCGCGTTGATCCGCTCCGATGCGGCGGGGGCCGCGAGCGACATCTGGGTCATGGATCTAGGGCGTGGGCAACTGACCCGGTCGACGTTCATCTCGACGAGCGGTGCCATCGAGGCGGTCTTCTCTCCTTCGGGCGACCGGCTCGCCGTGTCGAGCTTCGTCGGCGCGGGCTTGGCCGGGAGCGCGCTCTGGATCCAGCCCATCTCCGGGAGCGGCTCCAAGCAGACGATCCTCGAATCGACGTCGTTCTTGGCCGAGGACTGGTCGCGCGACGGCGCCTTTCTGATCGGGACCGTGCAGGAGCGCGAGACCAGCCACGACATCGCCTACATCCGGCTCGGTAACGAGCCGCCGGAGATCCGCAAGCTCGTCGCCACGCGATTCCAGGAGAGCGATGGCTGCCTCTCACCGGACGGGAAGTGGCTCGCCTACGTGTCGGACGAGACGGGACGGAGCGAGGTGTACCTCAGCGATTTCCCCGCGGGGGCGCGGAAGTGGCAGATCTCGGCCGCCGGCGGAAGCGGCCCGGTGTGGAGCCGCGACGGACGCGAGCTCTATTTCGCGACCGACAAGGCGTACTTTGCCGTGTCGATCGCGGGCAGCGGCTCCGCGGAGGTCGGGGCGCTGCGGCAGATCCTCGACCGCGCGCCGTTCGCCGGGCGGCAGATCGTCGCGGGGGCCGGTCTCGGCGGCGAACGCATCCTGGCCCTTGCGCCCGCGGGGGTCGCCTCGCCCGAGCCGCTGCGGCTGATCCGCAACTGGCGGGCGGAGTTGGAGCGGCGCTCGCGGTGAGCGGACGAACAATTGCACGTGTCAACGATTCGTTGACGTGGTCGATCATCATGTCGTCATCGTGCCCTTCCATACGAGGACGATGGATGAAGGTCACATCAGGTTCGGGGCCGACGTCGCCGCACTGCACCGGCATTGACCATGTTACTGAGTCAAGGTCCTGAGCGACTCTACGCATTCTCTACGCAACGCCATGGAATCCCTGGACACTGGCGGAAGCCATGGACGAAAAGAATGGGCGCCATCTCAAGAAAACCTTGAAACGACGCCCTCGAAAGTTTTCCTCATAGTCCGCTGGTCCCTGGTTCGAGTCCAGGTGGGCCCATTCCAATGACCCCGACGACTTCTTCCGGGTGACAGTCCAAGGGGCGATGAGGTTATGACGGAGCGCGCATCGTCCCGGGGATCACGCACGTCGGGGGGGCGTCCAGGTCGCATTCCCTCCATGAGGACCCCGTAAGCTCTGGGCTACAATCCTGTCGAGGACCGCAGCCGTGATCCAGCTGATCGACGACAAACGGAAAGCAATCGAGGCGCTTTGCCGCCGATACCGAGTACTTCGCCTGGAGATATTCGGATCCGCCGTCGCTGGGGGATTCGATCCGAGTTCCAGCGATCTCGACTTTCTCGTCGAGTTCCATGAACTTCGGGACAACGAATACGCCGATGCATACTTCGGACTGCTGGAGGATCTTGGAACTCTGTTCCAACGCGACGTGGACCTCGTCGTGAATTCTGCGGTGAAGAACCCGTACTTCCGTGAGAGCATGGAACGGTCGAGGACGCTCCTGTATGCGGCTTGAATCCAAGAAATACCTCTACGATGTTCTTCAAGCCGGGAGGAATCTTCGGCAGTTCACCGCTGGCAAATCTCTCTCGGATTACCAGGCCGATGCCCAACTCCGCTCCGCCACGGAGCGGCAGTTCGAGATCATCGGAGAAGCGCTACGCCGCCTCTCGAACGAAGACTCGACGGCGGCCGCGCGGATCCGCGAGCATCAGCGAATCATTGCGTTCCGCAACATCTTGATCCACGGCTACGCTGAGGTCGACGACCGGATCGTCTGGGACGTACTGCAGACGAAGCTTCCGACTCTCATGGAGGACGTGGAAGCTCTTCTCGAGGAGCCCTGATCCGTCGGACTTTGAGCGAGCAGTTGTCAACTCTACGCAA
>JANNRU010000663.1:0-3714 GCA_031401755.1 Acidobacteriota bacterium
CGATCGCGATCAGCAAGGGATACGCGATGATCCGCGGGCGCAGCCAGTGCTGCCTGCCGGTCGCGAGAGCGTCTTCGGAAGAGTAGCGGACGAGCCCGCGCGGAAGCCCGACCCGGTCCATCACCTGATCGCAGGCGTCGATGCACTGCGCGCAACCGATGCACTCCATCTGCAGCCCGTCGCGGATATCGATCCCCGTCGGACAGGTAACGACGCAGGCACCGCAATCGATGCAGTCGCCAAGCTGGGCTTCCGGGGGCGCGGGATCGCGGTGCCGCTTGCCGCGGGGTTCGCCGCGCGCGACATCGTAGCCGACAATCAGCGACTGCCGGTCCAGAAGCACCGATTGGAACCGTCCGTATGGACAGATCAGCGTACAGACCTGCTCCCGCATGTAACAGAAGTCGAACATTATCAGTGCGGTGACCGCGGCGACGATCAGGAACGCGGAAGGGTGTTCGAACGGGGAACGTCCCATGAATTCCCACAGGCGCCGTGGGTCGACGAAGTAGGCCAGGAAGGTGTGGGCCAGGAACAGGGCGACGACGAAAAACGAGACGAACTTGCCGGCGACGCGCAAGGGGTTCGCGGCCGCACGCCCAGCGGTCGTGTAGTTGCGGCCGTCGAAGAATCGTTCGATCGGCCGGAAGAGGAGTTCCATGTAGATCGTCTGCGGACAGCCCCAGCCACACCAGACGCGTCCGAAGAGCGCCGTGAGCAAAAAGAGCGTAAGGAAGATCGTCAACAGGAGCAGGGCCAGGAGCAGCGACTCGGTCGGAAAGAACGTCACGCCGAAAAACGTGAACTCACGGGCGGGAATATCGAGGCGCATCAGCGGACGCCCACCGACCGTCAGGTGCGGCACGGCGGCGAAAAGCACGATCAGCACCCACCCCACGACGCGCCGCGCCTGGAGATACCGGCCGTGGGATATCCGAGGACGAAGCCAACGCCGGGAGCCGTCCTCTTCGAGCGTCGACAGCACGCGCCCGGCGGCCGGCGTCAACGTCACGACGAGCCGGGCCCTGGCGCCGGCCATGCCGGAATTATCTCTCCCTGTGGCGGCTTACCGTCCAGCGGCGCCCGGCGCAGGCTCGCGACATACGCGGATAGCAGCACGATCTGGGTCTCGGTCAACGACGCCGACCAGGCCGGCATGCCCTTGACCGGAACGCCGGCGCGAACTACGGCCGGAATGTCCGTGATCGTCTTGACGTGGACCCACGAGTCGTCGGTCAGGTTCGGGCCGACGTTGCCGCTGCCGTCGGGCTGGTGGCACTGCGCGCAGCGACCGCGGAACAGGCCCTTCATGCCCGCCATCGCCACGCGGTCGTCCATGAAGCGCAGCAGCGTCGGTTGGTCTGGCTCGAGATCGCCGTAGGTGGCGACCAATTGAGTGGCGTAGGCGCCGACCTCGGCCTCGAGGAGCTGTTCGTTCGAGAGTCCGGCGCCGAAGTGGTAGTGGAGGATGTAGGGAAACGCGAAGACGACGGTGACGGCGAAGATCACGATCCACCACAACGGCATCGGGTTGTCGTACTCGCGGATGCCATCGTAGTCGTGATCGAAGACGCGGTCCAGCTCGGTGCGCGGCTCAGCCATGGTGACGCTCCTGGGTTGGGAGAGTTCGCGGGGGATCGTCGGGCGCGAGCGGCAGCCGGGCCGCGGCGTCGAAGCGCGAGCGGCGGGTCAATCCGAGCCAGAGCAGGATCGCCGCGAAAAAACCAAAGCAAACGATCAGGCCGATCTTTTTCCAAAATGCCAGATCGACTGTCATGGCGTTGCCGTCCGTTCCTGGTGCAGCGCGGCGACGACACCGGGTTTGGCCTCCGGCGGCAACGCGATATCGGTCCCGAGGCGCAAGAGGTAAGCGACCAGCGCCATGACTTCTTTGTTCTCGAGGCCGCTCCCGGTGTAAGTCGGGTCTTCGACGACCAGCCGGTTGAAGAGGTCCACCGCCTGGCGGCGCGCCATCGACTCGCCCTGCTCCAGCTCCGTGTCATAGGGCACGCCGACGCTGCTCATCGCGCGGACTCTCGACGGGATCGACGCGAAGTCTAGCGGCCGCCGGAGCAACCACGAGTAAGCGGGCATGATCGAGTTCGGGCTCGTGTCGGTCGGTCGATTCAGATGTCGAACGTGCCAGGAAACGCTCGTGTTGCGCTGCCCGATGCGGTGGAGATCCGGACCGATACGCCGGGAGCCCCACTGGAACGGATGGTCGTAAACGAACTCGCCAGCCTTGGAGTATTCGCCGAATCGCTCGGTCTCGTGGCGCATCGGCCGCACCATCTGAGAGTGGCAGTTGTAGCAGCCTTCGGTGACGTACAGATCGCGGCCTGCGAGCTCGAGCGGCGTCCAGGGCTTGACCGTTGCGATTGTCGGGACGTTCGAACGGATCAGAAACGTCGGGATGACCTCGAACAGCGAAGCGGCGACGACCGAGATCGCGACCCAGACCGTGAAGCGCAGCGGCAGCCCCTCCCAGCGACGGTGCCAATGCGCGGCGAGGAAGTAGTCGAGCTTTCTGCCCGTCGCCGACACCCCCGCCAGGCTCGAGGGCGGCGTCGGCGGGAGCGGCTGCCTCAGATCGAGCGCCGGGGCCTCGTGGACCGGCTCTTCGTAGCGCGCCGGCCGCGCGCGCCAGGTCATCAGCACGTTGACGCAGCAGGTGACCATGCCGGCGATGAACAGCGCCCCACCGACTACGCGCAGGAGGTAGAACGGGAAGAGCCGGGTGACGGTCTCGTTGAAGTCGGAGTAGGTCAACAGGCCCGACGCGTCGAAACTGCGCCACATCAGCCCCTGCATCAGCCCGGCGGCGTAGATCGGGATGATGTAGACGAGAATGCCGATCGTGCCGAACCAGAAGTGCGTGGTCATCAGGCGTCGGCTCCAGATCTCGGTCTGGAACAGCCGGGGCGCGAGCCAGTAGATCATCCCGAAAGTCATGAACCCGTTCCAACCGAGCGCTCCGGAATGGACGTGAGCGATCGTCCAGTCGGTGTAGTGCGAGAGCGCGTTGATGCTCTTGATCGAGAGCATCGGGCCTTCGAACGTGCTCATTCCATAAAACGTGATGCCGACGACGAAGAACTTGAGGATCGGGTCCTCGGCGACTTTGTGCCAGGCCCCGCGCAGCGTCAACAGGCCGTTGAGCATGCCGCCCCAGGAGGGCATCCACAGCATCACCGAGAAGAGCATGCCGAGTGTCGAGGCCCAGGCGGGGAGTGCGGTGTAGTGCAGGTGGTGCGGACCGGCCCAAATGTAGAGAAAGACCAGCGACCAAAAGTGCAGGATCGAGAGCTTGTAACTGAAGACCGGCCGGTTCGCCGCCTTGGGCAGGAAGTAGTACATGAGCCCCAGAAACGGCGTGGTCAGGAAAAAGGCCACTGCGTTGTGACCGTACCACCACTGCATGAACGCATCCTGGACGCCGGCGTAGATCGGGTAGCTTTCGAAGAGTCCGACGGGCACGACGAGATTATTGAAGATGTGCAGCAGCGCCACGGTGACGATGGTCGCGATGTAGAACCAGAGGGCGACGTAGATGTGCCGCTCGCGCCGACGGGCGAGCGTGCCGAAGAAGTTCACGGCGAACAAAACCCAGACCACCGTGATCAACAGGTCGATTGGCCACTCGAGTTCGGCGTACTCCTTGCCCTGCGTCACCCCGAGCGGCAAGGAGATCGCGGCGAGAACGATAACCGTCTG
>JANNRU010000664.1:0-1832 GCA_031401755.1 Acidobacteriota bacterium
CATGGTGGCGCGTAACCTGTCGCTCGGCGGTCTTTACTGCACGTCGCCGAAGGATTTCCCCGAGATGACCCGACTGGCGGTGCGGCTGCTGTTGCCGACCCACGGTCGCCCGACGCCGGAACCGCAATCGCTGGACGTCGAGGCCGTGGTCGTGCGTCGCGAACCGCACCTCGGCGCGAACGGCGAGTCCCGTTTCGAGCTCGGTCTGTTCTTCACCAAGCTCGACAGCAGCGCCCGCACGCGACTGGCCCAGTTTCTTTCACACGACTGACCGAATCGTCGAGAATCCGCCGGCGAACCCGGCGGCGCCTCACTTCACGCGCACGAGCAGGATCGTCCGGTCGTCGGTCTGGTCGCCGTGACCGCGCGCCAGCTCGAGCAGGGCGCGCTGGATCTCCGGAAGCGTACCCTCCGCTTTCGCCGCAAGCACGTGCTCGATCGGTTCATGCCCAAGTTGTTCACCGGCTGCATTCTCGGTCTCGTTGAGGCCATCGGTGTAGAGCGCGAGCAGGTCCCCGGAAGCGAGCGTGATCCCACCCGATGCAAACTCGCTTCGCGGCAAGAGTCCCAGCGGACGCTGCCGTTGTTCCACGTGAGTCACCTGTTTTCCGGCCGCATGGTAGTGCAGGATCGGATGGTGTCCGGCGAGCGCGTACTCCGCGCCCCTCCCGTCGGCGCGAATACGCAGGATGGTGAGGGTCGCGTACATCTCGGGAGCCGTCGTCTGCTCCAGAACGTCGCTCAGACCCACCAGGAGATCGGCCAGTGACGGGGGCCGGATCAGAGCGGTCCGGATCGCCGATTTGACCATACCCATCACGACCCCGGCACTCACGCCGTGCCCTGAGACATCGGCGAGAACGATGTCCGTCGCCTCGCCGTGATCAATCGCGTCGATCAGATCGCCACCCATCTCGCTCGACGCAGCGGAGAACCCGAGAACGTCGAAGCCGGGACGAGTCAGCTCCAGGGGCGGCACAAGCGTCTGGTGGATCCGCTGAGCCAGCGCCATCTCGGTCTGCAACCGAAACGTCGTCCGCCCTTGGCCGGTAAGGAAGACCACGAAAAGCGCGTAGCCCAACGTGATCGCGGCGACGATGGCAAATCCCTCCAGGGATGCCGCGAGCTCGCCGATCCCGAAGGACGTGCGACGCAGTATGCTGAAGAAAGCCATTTGCAGGGCACTGAACAGCACGATTCCGACGATCCACCAGCGCGAAAGTGTGAACGCCGCCGCCCACGAGACGGCGATGCAGCCGGAGATCACGGCGGCCAGAATCAACGTGTGTAGCGGCCGACGCTGCGCGAACGAGGAGCCCAGCAACAATCCTACCGGCGAAAAGATGGCGAACACCGCCGCAAAGAAGACGAACGCCGAGCGGCGCGGGACCATGGCAAAAAACTGCGACGATTCGGGGTGGGTTGCGCGCGACATCGAACTCCTCCCGGGTCAGCTGCGGCCATGAGCCTAGATCACCGGCAAGCACACCGAGCCGGTCGAACCAGCGCTCGACGATCTTCACCCGACTTGGATCGAACCGGGCGGGCTCGCGTACGCGGCGGCATGCTCGAGTCGTGCGAGCAGGCTCGCCGCGAGCGCGAACGGTCCGACGCGTCCTGCGAACATCGCGGCGCAGACGATCAGTTTGCCGGCCGTTCCGAGCTCCGCGGTCGCGCCCATCGACAGTCCGACCGTTCCGAGCGCCGAGGCGACCTCGAAGGCCAGGCGACCGTCGAGCGCCTGCTGCGCCAGCGCCAGCGCCGCGGTCAACACGACATACTGCCCGACGAAGATCGCGGCGAGGATGAGCGCACGCCGCCGGAGCGTCCGG
>JANNRU010000665.1:0-5250 GCA_031401755.1 Acidobacteriota bacterium
CCTCGGACTTGGCGGTCGAGGTCATGTTGGCCCCCGAGACGCCGGACACGACCCCCGACACGTCGGTCGAAAGCACGACCGCGGTCGCGCTCACGTCGATCGTCGCCGAGTGCTCGATCGTGTCGGCGCCGTCGCTACCACGGATTCCGGCCGCGCGGGCTTCGGCGGTCGTGCTGGCGATCCAGGCCGCGAGGGTTCCGGCAGGCCCGGGTAGACCGATCACCGGAACCTCGATCGACACCTCATGGACATGGATGTCGTCGGACTTGGGGTCGCCGGCGCCGGCCGGAACCGAGCAGAGCAGCAACACCACCGCGGTGAGTTTGGCGGGCGTGACCATGGAGATTCCCCTTGTTGGGGCCCATCAGGGGGCCCCCTCTCGGTCATCTGACGCGTCCGGGAGACGCTCCCGGGCCGCGGTCCTCTCACCAGGGGAAGCGTAGAAACTTGGCAAAACCGTCAATCTTGGAGAGTACCGTTCAAAAATCCCCAAAAACTGTGGCAAGATCAGCCGCAATGGGTCGGGGTAACGGGAGGCGCGAGAATGCAAGGTGATCCGGGCACGGTGACCCAGCTTCTGACTCGCTGGAAGAACGGCGACCGTTCCGCCCTCGACGGCGTGGTGAGTCATCTCTACCGCGAGTTGCGCCGCCAGGCGCGCTACCACCTGCGCGGCGAGCGAACCGGGCACACGCTCGACACCACGGAACTGGTGCACGAGACCTACCTGCGGCTGGTCGGGGCCGACGTCGACTGGAAGGATCGCGCCCATTTCCTGGCGACGGCCGCGCGCCAGATGCGACGCATCCTGGTCGATCAGGCCCGGGCGCGCGGCGGTGCCAAGCGCGGCCGGGGCCAGGTCCGGGTCGCGCTCGACGAGGTACTGGACTCGCCGGACGATCCACCCGCGGAAATCCTCGAACTCGAAGTTGCCCTCGAAGGGCTCGCCGCGCGCGATCCGCGCATGGGGCGTGTCGTCGAAATGCACGTCTTCGGCGGCATGACCTATGCGGAGATCGCCTTCGTTCTTGGCGTCTCCGAGGGCACCGCGCGTCGCGACATGCGCATCGCCAAGGCCTGGCTGCGCAGCGAACTGAGCCGGGAGTAGCGCAGTGACGGAGCGCTGGGATCGACTGCAGCAGATTTTCCTCGAAGCCGCCGAGCTCGCGCCCGAGCGACGCGCGGCCTACCTGCGCGAGACCTGCGGAGACGACGCGGCCCTCCGCGCGCGCATCGAGCGGATGCTGGCCCACGACGACGACACGGCCGCGTTGCTGGCCCTACCGCTCGCCGCTGGCAGCGACCCGCCGGGAACCGCGCGGGCCGGTGAGCGGATCGGCGCCTACGAGATCGAACGCCAACTCGGCTATGGAGGCATGGGGGACGTCTATCTGGCGTCGCGCGCCGACGAGCACTATCGCAAGCGCGTCGCCATCAAGGTGCTGCGGCAGGATCGGGCCAACCCGGAACTCTCCCGCCGATTCCGCGCCGAACGCCACATCCTAGCCGCTCTCGTCCACCCACACATCGCGTCACTGGTGGATGCGGGCGCCACACCCGAAGGGCTTCCCTATCTGGTGATGGAATACGTCGACGGTCAGCCGATCGTCGCGTACTGCAACGAGCGCCGGCTGTCCGTCGGACAACGTCTCGAATTGTTCTTGAAGGTCTGCGATGCGGTGCAGCATGCGCACCGCAATCTAGTGGTGCATCGCGACATCAAGCCGAGCAACATCCTGGTCACGCCGGAGGGGCAGCCGAAGTTGCTCGACTTCGGCATCGCCAAGCTGCTCGAAGCCTCCCCCCTGGCCTGTGAGGCCCCGGAAACCCGGACCGGGCTGCGACTGTTGACGCCGGAATACGCCAGTCCCGAGCAATTGCGGGGCGACCCGATCTCGACCGCTGCCGATGTCTATTCCCTGGGCGTCTTGCTCTACGAGCTGCTCACCGGAACCAGCCCCTACGTCTTCGTTGGCCGCTCGGCCGTCGAGATCGAACGCGTCGTCTGCGAGACTGATCCGCCCCGGCCCAGCAGCGTGATCTCACACCAGACAGGCGCCTCGGCCAGGGAGTTGCGCAGCAAGCTCTCCGGCGACTTGGACAACATCGTTCTGATCGCACTGCGCAAGAATCCCAGCGAGCGCTACGTCTCCGTCGATCGGCTGGCCGCCGACATCCGCTGTCACCTGCAGGGACTGCCGGTGTCGGCGACGGCCCCGACTTGGAGCTACCGTAGTCGCAAGTTCATCCGGCGACACCGCTTCGGCACGGCAACCTCCGCGATCTTCGTGATCCTGGTCGCGGGTTTCGCCGCACTGAACCAGGTGCACGCTCGGCGCGCCGCGAACGAGCGCGATACGGCCCGCGAGGTCACGACATTCTTGCTCGACGTCTTCAAGGTTTCCGATCCGAACGAGGCCCGCGGCAGCCATTTGACCGCGCGCGAAGTGCTCGATCGTGGTGCGCGGCGCGTGCGCTTCGATCTACGTGCGCGGCCCGCACTCCAAGCAACGATGATGAGCTCGATCGGGTCGGTCTACGAAAATCTCGGGATGCTCGAACGTGCCGAGGAACTCTACGGCGAGGCTCTCGCACTTCGTCGTCGCCTGGGTCGGACGGATGATCCGGAGATCGCGGAAAGCCTGAATCTCCTCGGCGGCGTGCTGCTCTCCCGGAACGACTTCGAGAAGGCGGAATCGCTGGTGCTCGAGGCACTGGCGATGCGCCGAAGGCTCCTCGGCCCCGAGCATCCGGCGTTGGTCCACAGCCTGCTGTCCGTCGCGTCGCTGCGTCGTCGCCAGGGCCGCTTCGAAGAGGCGGTCGGCGCGAATCGTGAAGCGTTGGCCATGGCGCGAGCGGTTCACGAGCCCCGCAGCGAGATGATCGTGGACTGCCTGAACCAGCTCGGGACTTCGTTGACTTCTTGGGGGCTCAACGAGGAGGCCGAACGAACTCTGCGCGAGGCCCTGGCGCTCCAGGTCGAGCGGAACGGGGGCTTCGACCCACTCGTGGCCGACATCAAGAATAATCTCGGGATCGCGCTGGACAACTTGAAACGTTTCGACGAAGCCGAGGTCGTCCTCCGTGAAACGGTCGACCTCCAGCGCAGCATCATGGGGGACGGCAGCGAGGATGTCGCCCTGGCCCTGAACAACCTGGCCGCGATGCTGAAGAGCAAAGGGAAGCCGCGGGAGGCCGAAGCGCCGCAGCGCGAAGCGCTCGCGATCTTCCGTGGTCTGTACGGCGAGGAGCACCAGTACGTGGCCCTGAGCTTGAACAACCTGGCCAACATCAAGACCGACGAGGGACTCTACGACGAGGCGGCGACCTTGCATCGACAGGCCTTGGCCACGAATCGCAAGCTGTTCGGGGACGAAAGCGCGGCGGTGGCCACATCGTTGAGCAATCTGGGCGCGGTGCTGATCGAGCTCGGTGACTACGCCGGCGCCCTGCCGCTCTATCTCGAAACGTTGGAGCTGGACCGCAAGACGCTCAACGAGGATCACCCGTTCGTGGCCATGGACCTTCATGCGCTGGGCAGCGCTCTTGCGAAACTCGGTCGCTACGAAGAAGCCGAGGCTCGGATCGAAGAAGCCCTGGAGCTGAACCGGCGGGCGGGAAGAGAGGAAGACTCGTCCAGCGCCCAGTTCGCCAGCAGCCTCGGGCAGATCTATCTCGACACCGGACGTCTGGACCCGGCCGAGCGCGTGCTGCGACGCGCGATCGAGCTGATCGAGGCTGCGCAGTTACCGGAAGGGCGAACGGAGTTGCACGAGGCGCGTCGCCTTCTCGGGGAATGCCTGGCCCAGATCGGCAGGTCGGCCGAGGCCGAGGCGTTGCTGCTCGAAGCCTACCGTGCGCTGGCCTCGCACCGGTCGAACAAGTCGGCGACCGATCGCGCGCTCCGATCGCTCGTCGGCTTCTACGAAAAGCAACGCTCGACGGTGCGCGCCAGCGAGTTCCGGACGTTGCTTGCGTCCTCAGCGAATCACGTAGAATCGTCGCGCTGAGATCACGGACAGGCCCCACTCTGCCGGGGCTTGCACTGCGCGCCACCAATCGGCCGCTCGTTGCCTACGCTGTCGCGGCCGTAGGAGCCTTCGTTGTCGGCGTTCCGCGGCACGACGACGTAGTAGTTGCTAGCCGCCGACGGGAAGACGACCGCACCGGTCGCACCGCTGGTCGAGCAGAGCTTGGCCACGTGGCTGTAATAGGTGCCGATCAGGCCCTCGTAGATTTCGTAGTCGGTGTCCGTGGTCGCGCACGAACTGTCCCAGGAAAGCAGTAGGTTGGCGCCGAACTTGTCGACGGTCAACGGAACGCCGGGCACGTCGTCGCCGTCGGGCACGCTGCCGACGAGCGTCGGGTCGCCGCAACTCGCCGGACGCCAGACGACGTAGAAGATCCAGTCTCCGCTGACCCCCGCCATGCAGGCGTCGAGCCAACCTCCGGGAACGGCATAGATCACGTTCTTTCCGACCTGGCAACCGTTGCCGTCGTGCACGACCGTCGGCGAAAACGGATCGCCGGCGTTCGAGTTCTGGAATTCGAGCGCCACGGTGAACGGCCCCGAGTTGACGATGATCTCGCCGGGCAATGGTTCGAGGTTGAATTCGTTGACGACGCCGTCGGTCAACTGCGGTCCATCGAGGCTGAAGATCGGCGTACCCGGATTCGGCAGGCCGGCGCCGTAGATTCGAATCGCCTCCTCGAGCACGTTTGGGCTGCCGCCGAACTGCGATCCCCAGCCGATGCCGACGCGCAGAATCTCGATCGGGAAATCCCCCGGCGGAAGGTTCAGCACGACTCCCGCTCGTTCCCCGGGCACGAAGCACGGGCAGGACACCGATCCGCCACCGGTCCAGTTCTGTAGCGGCGGCTCCTCGGGACACTGGGCGCGTACGCTGACAGCGCAGGCCCGAAACAGTGCGATGAGGGGGACACGGCGACGCGACCGTGAGTTCGTCATCGCCAAAGCATACAACGATTTTTGGTGATTGCGTCCTGGAATCGCGCGCCGGAAAGGCGTACAACCGTGGGCGACGAGAGTCCTCGCCGCGTCGGAACCGACGGCGCGGACCAGGAGCGCAACGGCTTGTCGTCGGGCACCTGCGGTCGGGTAGAGCGATGGCGCGTTGATCGGTAGGTGGAGGGTTACCAGTCCCGCCCTTTCGGTTGCGGGGTGGGCTCACATTTCCACCGTGGGCCACGTTTCCATCGCTCCCCCTAAAATTCCGTACGGCGGGTTTT
>JANNRU010000666.1:0-7397 GCA_031401755.1 Acidobacteriota bacterium
TCGTCGGTATGCTGTTTTCTCTTGGACATTCCCGGGACCCCCTTCAGAGGCAATCATGCCTCACTTTGGGGTGTCCACGAAATCGGGGGAACTCCAGGACGTCGGCGAGAGGTTGGAGTCTCGCCAGTTGCCAGCTTTCCCGATGGAGTAGCAGAACACCGTCTGCGGGCGGCGCTCCGTGACGTTCCGTCTCCCGCTCGATGAGCCCCTGTTGGTCCGGACCCCGACGAATCCACCCCAGCATCTCTGTTTGATCAGCCACCTCCAACTGGCTCCAGCCCGTGGCGAGCAGTCGATCGTATTCGGGTCTAACGTTGTCATCCTCGAACGTCTCGTGGTCCAAAAGACGCTCCCGGATCATGTCGGGCGCATTCGCAGAAGCAGCGAGCACTCGGAGCTCTACACGTCTAAAGATCAGGAACTCTTCTTTCCGAAGGCGAGCGATAGCGCTATCGGAATCCCCTCGGCTCCGACGAGCAATGGCTGAAGCCACGCGCAAGACTGCGGCGACAAGCGCCTCTTTTACACCATCGGAGTACTCGTCTTCAGGGTCGAGTGACGGCATCCAAATCCGTGAGTAATCGTCAGGCGCGTTGCCATTTTCGGCGTGGACTGCCCGACGAAGGCAACTGCACAGGAGATCGAGCAGCTCCTGCCCAGCTGCCGGTACAAGAGCCTGCTCGACTTCTTTGAGCGTCGCCTCATAGACGTAGCGTTCTATCCGAGGAACGACCGAGCGTAGCGCCTGTTTCCTGCCTCGTGGGACGTCGAATCGCAACATCGCGCGAAGCAGCTCTAGCGCGGCGGCGCTCTGACCACCTGTTGCCAGGCGAGCGCCAAGGTTTCCGAGGAGGTACGGAACGTGCATGTATACCGGACCCGAAAGCCACCGACTGAACACGCCGACCAGAGATGCTCCATCGATCGGAGCCATTTCGAGTGCAGCTTGTACGAAATCAGCCTGGACGTTCGCGTTTTCCGTCTTCGGCCCGATTCGTCGAATGACTGGGACGACATCTGGACCGGCACGGGCGGCAATGCTGATCAGAAAGTGCGACTGCGGCCACGGCGGGAATGACATGAGATCGCCCTTCCGCACCGGTGGGTACGGGTCGTCCAGGAGGTGCCGGGCTTCCAGCGGTGCGAGCCATTTGGGGTTATCGAGTGCTAGGAAGAAACGGCGGCGCGGCTCAGCCTTCTTGAGAAGCGCCAGCGCCCGGTCCAATACACCAGGTTCGGCCGGAGAACGTGCCGCGAGGCTGAGGAGTTCCGGGATCGTGTCGATCGCGCGCCCGAAAATAGCTCGAAGCGACGTTTCGTAAAGCCGCCATTTCTCCAGAAAGGCGCCCCGCTCCTTCTCCAAGGCGTCGAGGCTTGTGGCGTGGCACTGCTTGACGAACCATTTGTGAAGCGCGAGCCAATGCCGCACTTCGGGACCGATCGTAGTGTGAAAAGTCGCATCGCCGAGCGGATCCAGAATTCGGACCATTGTTGCCATGACAGAGGCGAAATCATCCTCGTTGCCGAGCGCTTCGTAAGCTTGTTTTGTGTCTACAAACAGATCAGCCGGGATGCGAGTGTCCGTTGAGTCCGATGAATCGGAGTCCGATTGTTCGGGCAGAACATTGCCCTGAGTCTCTGCCTGAAGCGCGCGCCATCGAGGCGCCAACGCAGCTAGGTTCTTGAGACGTTCCCCCTTCCGCTGCCGTTCGACGCCAAGCGCCGAGGGCAACAAGACACCGAACTCCCGGAGCGCGTGGGCGGCCATTTTCAAGTGAATACCGCCATGACGAGTCATCAAGTCAGCCGCGATCCGAAGGTGCTCAGCTAGTGCTGAGTCTTTCGCCTCGAGGACTTCAAGGAGTTGATCGAAAGGGGTAGTCATTCGCCGCAATAATGATGGCGCACGCGGGGATCACCCGCGATGAACCCGGCCTTGGAAATTCCTAAGGATGCCGCGCCACAGTGCCGCCCACCCGAGTTCCCCAGTTCGACGGCGCGCGGGTGAACGCCCCTCGCATCGGCCACCCGTCACCTGCGCGAAAAAGGACCGGACTTGGAGTCCGGTCATGGTCTGTGTGGCACCAAACTCTACGGCGTATTGTCCAACTTGCTATTTCGCGACGCCGCATGTCAAGAAAAGAGCCTGCGCAAGCTGTTGATGTCGCGACGCTTGCGTTCTGGCTGACGCGGGTGGATTCGAACCACCATAACCGGATTAACAGTGAAACTCAGAAGGGCGGTATTTCAAGGACTTCTTGATGTGCCGCCCTTTTTCGGTGTCCATACCGTCCATATCGTCCGTATGGTCCACCCTCTCCCGTAGAGTTGCCGTAGAGTTCTCGACTACCGCTTCTGTGGCGCGACATGCCCACGCGGTAGTTACTGGACTCGACGGTATAGACCCGGCCGAAGTCGCACGGAGCGAGCACCCGTACCTAAGGATTTTCCTGGAGGATCTGCCTCAGCGTGGGTTCGATCTGCGGGAGATCGTCGGTGATGGTCTTCCAGACGATGCTAAGGTCAACGAGGAAGTAGGCGTGAGAAAGCAGGTTCCGCATGGAGCGCATCTCGCTCCATGGCACACCGGAATACCGCTCCTGTATGGACTCGGGAACGTGGCTCGCCGCTTCTCCCACGATTTCGAGATTCCGGACGACGGCGTCGATCGTCCGCGAATCGTCGGAGAACCCTTCGAAGTCGAGAGCGGCAACGTAGCCGCGAATGCGCTCGATCGCTTGAACCGTGTCCTCGACGCGCAGGCGCCAGGATCTACGCGGCACGAACCGCCTCACGGAGGATATCGTCGCGCATGGATTCCCGAAGTGCTGCGGGCGTCACCAGGTCGACTCGCGCCTCCAGCACTGCCTCCAGGAACCTCTGCAGGCGAGCAAACTCGAACAGGCCCACGGGCTCTGTAAACTCGACGAGCAGATCGATGTCGCTGTCCTGCCGAGCGTCCCCTCGTGCAACGGATCCGAAGACTGATAGTGATCGAACCTTGAAACGCCGGAGGGCGTCTTCTTGACCAGCCAGTCTTCGAAGGGCCTCCTGTAGGGTCATACTGCTCACCTATTTTGCGGGACTCCGTCCACAAAATGCTCTACTGTGCGCACGGCGTCAACTTCTTTGCAGGGCGGCACGGGTAAGAGGGCTGGGCGGCGGCGGCTCCGCATAGACTCTCCCAGTGGGAGATCGCGGCAGGATAACACCTAGGGCTGAGATTCTTTCACCGTGGGTGCGGGGCATTTCTCCCGGGTAGGCTACCTGTTTTTCGTCCCTCAGTGCGAGCGCCGATTCGTAATCGAGGACAGCAACGAAGTGACGCGAGCGACCAGGTTCATCTTTATCGGCGCGGCGGCTCTCGTGGGCATACCAATCGCCGGATGTGTCGCGCTGTTGATAGTGTTGCGACTGGCCGAAACGGCGACCTGGTCGTTCCCCCCGCTCAAGCATGTCGAGAACCGCGTCGAGCTGTCGAACGGAGGAGCCCTGCTGATCGACGCCGTCGAGCAACGCGGGTTCCGCAGCGACGGATGGACAGTCAATGCCGGCTACCTCGCTCCGGGACGCGAGCAAGTCGAGAAGGGGCTACAACCACAACCCGACGACCTACGTCGTGGGTCGCTTGGTGGTCGCCTAGCCCGGACCGACAGAGGCTCTATGTCCGTTCAGCGCAGGGCACTTGGAGGTCTTTCGTCATTGACTTTCCGGATGAGCGCTCTTGGCTTTCGATGGCCTATTACACGACCGTCACCACCTTGACAGAAGAGGAGCTGCGCAACATCCGGAGTGACATCGCGTCGGACGAGCGGGACTGGTCCACGGCGACCACGTTGGAGGCAATCGACCCAGAAACGTCCGAGATTCACGTCTCGTACCGCACCACGCCGAGTAAGGTGAGACACATTGTCCTGAAGCTGGCTGCGGACGGCACCGACCTGACGCTCTCGCGCATCATTGCCCAATAGCGGGCCTCATGGGGTGCTGCCCGGCGACCGTTGCAGGTCGACGCCGCGGAAATGCCACGGCCGTCAATGTTGAAATGTGAGACCTGACCCCGGACTGGCTGAGGCGGGTGGATTCGAACCACCATAACCGGATTAACAGTCCGGTAGGTTACCGGTTACCTCACACCTCAACGATCCCGGCTCAGACGGGATACCCCAAACTACGGTCGATGGCAGGCCGTCGCCAGGTTCGTTGGTTGTCGATCGGCGGCGTAGTCGGCTAGCCTGACCTACGGCGCCAAGGCTTTTCCTTGACGAATTGAGGAGAATCAGTGGAGGCTCCGAAAGTGCGGCTGACCGAACGGGCGTCTTCCGCGGGTTGAGCAGGCAAAATGGGCCCCGGCGCCCTGGCGCAGGTTCTGCGTCCCCTTGCTGATCTCTTTCCGCTGGAGGCCTACCCGGGACTCTTGCGGGGGCTTGACGTCCCTGACGACGCGGCGGTCTGGAAACTCGACGCGGATCGCGCACTGGTCCTGACCGTCGATTTCTTCCCGCCGGTGGTCGATGACCCGTACGCCTACGGCGCGATCGCGGCGGCGAATTCGCTCTCGGACATCTACGCGATGGGGGGCGAACCGATTCTCGGACTGAACATTGCCGGCTTTCCTGAGGATCTCGAAACCTCGACGATCTCGGAGATCCTGCGCGGCGGCGGGGAGAAAATGCGCGAGGCGGGTGCCGTGATCGCCGGCGGCCACACGACGACCGACGAGGAGCCGAAGTACGGGCTGGCCGTGCTGGGCATGGTCCATCCGGACCGGTTATGGTCGAAGCGAGGCGCCCTTCCGGAGGACCTGCTCTATCTAACGAAGCCGATCGGGACCGGCGTGATCACGACCGCGCACAAGCGAGCGGTCGTGCACGAGGGCCACCTCGAAGCCGCGGTGGCCAGCATGGCGCGACTGAACGCTGGCGCGGCGCGGCTGCTGCGCCGGTTCTCCGACGGGGTCCACGCGGCGACCGACGTCACGGGCTTCGCCCTCGTCGGGCACGCACATGAACTGGCCCAGGCCTCGGGGGCCTCGATCGTTCTCGATTCGGCGGCGCTCCCATTGCTTCCCGGCGCCGTCGACTATGCTCGCGACGGTTGCATCGCTGGGGGCGGACGACGCAATCGCGAGCATTACGAACCGTGGGTTCGCCGCGGGCCGGATGTCAGAGGTCTGATCGACGAGTTGATGCACGATCCGCAGACCTCCGGCGGCTTGCTCGTCGCCGTCGCCCCGGCGCTGGCCGCCGAGATCGAAGCACAATTCGCGCAGTCACGCGAACCGTTGTGGCGCGTCGGCCGAGTCTGCGCCGGAAACTCTGGAACCGTGGAGATCCACTAGATGGACCGACTCTCATCCGCGCTGCAGGATCGTCTGCAGGGCGTCGTTTTCACCCCTGACCAGTTCGTCGCCGAGTACCTGACGAATTTCGGGCAGATCCACCACTGGACGCCGCGCCTCGTTGTTCGCCCCGCGCGCGCGGACGACGTGGCCGAAACGATCCGCTTCGCCCGCGCGCACGGACTGAAGGTCTCGACGCGCGGTTCGGCGCACAGCCAGAGCGAGCTGGCGATCAGCGACGGAGGGATCTTGCTCGACATGCGCTCGCTCGGTCGCGTGCTGTCGGTCGATCAAGACGGTGAGACTGTCGATGTCGAAAGCGGCGTGGTTTGGCGCGACCTGGTGCATCACCTCAAGCGCTGGAACTTGTTTCCGCGCGTCTTGACGAACAATCTTGGAGTCACGGTCGGCGGAACACTGTCGGTCGCCGGCATCGGAGTGGCCTCGTTCCGCCACGGCTCGCAAGGCGACAACGTCGTCGAGCTGGACGTGGTCACCGGCACCGGCGACCTGGTGACTTGTGGTCCCGATCGCGAGCCGGAGCTGTTCTGGAGCGTCATCGCCGGGCTCGGCCAGGTGGGGCTGATCACGCGTGCGCGGCTGGCCTTGCGCAAGGCGAAGCCGCTGACCCGGACCTACTACCTGCTTTACGACGACGTGCGCAAGTTTCTCGAAGACTCGCGGATCGCGATGGACGCCGGCCACTGGGACCATCTGGAAAGCTGGGCCTCTCCCTGTCCCCAGGGCACGAAGCCCGTCGGCGGTCGCCGGCAGGTCTTCGCGCGCTGGTTTTATCCGTTCCACCTGACCGTCGAGTTCGAGCCCGGATCGCCTCCGGACGATGAACGGCTCCTGCGCGGGCTCTCGCCCTACGAGAAACTCTACGTCGACGACAAGCCGATGATCGACTTTCTCGAGCGGCTGGTGCCGATCTTCGAGTTATGGAAGAAGGCCGGCACCTGGGAGCACGTTCACCCGTGGATGGAGACCGTGCTGCCCTGGGATACGGCCGGCGATTATATCGACCAGGTCCTGCCGGACCTCCCGCCCGGGATGCTGATCGGTGGACATGTGCTGCTCTGGCCGGCCAAAGGCCCGAGCTCCCGCTCGCGCCTGTTCATGAGACCGCCGGGGGAAAATCTGGTGGGCTTCGGGATCCTGCCGGCGATTCCTCCGCGACACTGGTCCAAGGTTCGGCCGCTGCTGGACAACGCGAGCCGCTTGAGCACGCTGCTGGGGGGCAAACGCTATCTGTCGGGGTGGATCGACTTCACGCCGGAGGAGTGGCGTGCGCATTTCGGCGCGCAGTGGGATTCGTTCGCGGCCGCGAAGAAGCGCTGGGATCCGGAAGGACTACTCAATCCGGGTTTCGTCCCGTTCGATGCGACCACCGCCGCGGCGACGGTCCGATGAGCCGGCCCGCGGGAATCCGGTTCGGAACCCCCCAATGGGCGGAGGCCTTTGCGGCCCAGGTCGCGCAATCGAGCGAGTATCGCAATGCGGCGGCCGCGTGGGGGAAGGGTTTCGACGGCTCGATTCTCCTCGTGTTCGAGGCCGATGCGAATCGGGCCGGCGTTGAGCGGCTCCGGTTGGCGCTGGCGGAGGGCCGCTGCGACGGCGCTGCGTTTCTCGCCCCGGGTGATTCGTCCCGGGCCGCGTTCGAGTTGCAGGCGCCATTCGGGTTGTGGCGCGAAGTGCTCGACGGACGGACGCTCGCCGCGACCGCGATCCTCACCGGTCGGCTAAGAGTCGTTGGCGAGAAGTTGACACTGTTACGTCACACCGCAGCACATCGCGCGCTCTTGCACTGCGCGGCATCGGTCGAGACGATCTGGTAGTCGTGCGGCGTCTCAACGCTGGCGGCTGTTGAAACCGTCGACCGGCACCCAGGCCGAGCCGATCAGATTTCGTCGCCACGTCGAGCGGCCGGGGCTCAAGACATCTTTCCGGCCGTCGAAGGCGGAGACCGGCTGCCAGTCCGGGCGGACCACGTTTTGGGCCCAACTCGCGGGATTGAAATCGTTCTGCGTCGGATCGAGGGTCCAGTAGGACGGCG
>JANNRU010000667.1:0-11675 GCA_031401755.1 Acidobacteriota bacterium
GCGCGACCAGGTCGAGGCCGCACGGGGATCGCCTACCCGCCGCCCTCTACGCATTCAACACGGTCGGCGCCTGTGCCGGGGTATTGATCTGCCAGTTCCTGCTCCTGCCGTGGCTCGGACATTACGTGACCTACGGGCTCATGCTCGGCATCAATCTGCTCCTCGGAGCCTACCTCTTCGTCGTCGGCGGGGCACCGACACGACACGAGCCCACGGCAGCCTTCGCGCGGCGCCCGGCCCGGGCGGGACACGGGCTGTTGCTGGCCTGCGCGACGTTGAGCGGACTTCTCGCCGGGGCGCTCGAAGGCGACATGTTCAAGCGCATCAGCTTTTCGATCGGCAATTTCCCGGGTGCGACGTTGCCCTTCATCTCGTTCTGGGCGATCCTGGGAATCTTTGTTGCGAGCGCCCTGGTCCATCGTTACCCAAACCTGCGCTTGACCCAAGTCAAGCTCGCGTTCATCGCCGCCACCGCTTATTACTTCATCGCGGCGAGACTTCTCTACCCCGCGATTCAGGCCCTGGACGCCAGCAGCGAGGATCCGTCGATCCTGCCGTTCGCTCCGGTGGCGATGTTTCCGACGAGTCTGCTCCAGTTCCTGGGATTTATCGGCGCTATCGTCTTCGTTCCCTACTGCTTGATCTCCTTGTTGTTGCCCTGGGTCTGCAATCACGTCCAGGCGGAGCGCCGCCATCTTGGGCTGGCCTACGGGCTCAATACGATCGCCTTCTGCGTCGGGCTAATCGGCTTCACTCTCGTTGCACCGCGGGTCAACATCTTCTACTCGTTGAAGCTCTTCGGTATCCTGATGGTCTGCGGTGTGGGTCTGCTCCTTTTCTTGTCCGAGCGACGCAAGCTCGAAGTGTGGCCATCCGTCCTCGCTAGCGCGGCCTTCATCACCGGCTGTCTGCTCGTGCCGTCCGAATTTGACGCGAGCTACCTCGACCCGAATAGCGAAGCCGCGCGCGCCCCCGTCGAGGCGCTGAAGAGCGATGGCGCGACCACGAGTTTCGTCGCTTGGTCGGCGGGCGAAGCGATCCTGTACTTCGGGAACACTCCGATGTCGGGGACCAACATCCTGGCGCAGTCCTACATGAGACTAATGGCCCATTTCCCGTTGCTCGTGCAAGACAACCCGACCAAGGCGCTCCTGATCTGCTTCGGCGTCGGCAACACCGCTTCGGCGATCGCCATGCACGACACGATTCGCCAGATCGACGTCGTGGATCTGAACTACAACGTTTTCACCACGGCGTCGGTTCTCTCGGCAACGAATTTTGGAGTCGCCGCCGATCCGCGCGTGCGCCTGATCCACGACGACGGCCGCAGCTTTCTGCGACTGACCACCGAAACGTACGACTTGATCACCAGCGAACCCCCGCCGCCGATGATGGCTGGCGTTTACCGACTGTACTCCAGCGATTACTACGACGACGTGCTCGCGCATCTCACGCCCGGGGGCGTGATGACCCAATGGTTACCGAGCTACCAGATGCCGAAGGACGCCGTCGAATTGGCTGTCGCCACTTTCGTTCGGGCCTTCCCGGAGTCGATGCTGATCGTCGGTTACGGGCAAGAGCTGATTCTCGTTGGAAGCCGTCAACCGATCGACCTCCGTCGATTGCACCGCCGCTTCTTCGATTCCCGGCGCGTCCTGGGCGACATGAAACGGATCCGGGTCGACGAACCGCGCGACTTGCTGGTGCGGATCATGAGCACCGGTGCCGCGCTCCAGCGCGCCTACGGCGCCGGGAGCTTGATTCGGGATCGTCACAATCAGCTGGACCAGCTCCTACTCGCTCCCGGAGAGTACGCGTTGATCGAGTACGCACCACAGCAGGTGCTCGACTTCGTGACGCACCAACTGCCCGAGAGCGAGCCCGAGCTGCGTCCGGTGCTGACTCATCTCGGCCGCCTCCGCTATCGGGTTCACATGTTCCCATTTTTCCAGCTCGCCTGCGGCCCAGAGATCGCGTTGTGCGACGCCGATTGGACGCGGATCACCTACCTGCAACGGCTCGGTGGGCTGCGTCAGGCCGAGGGCGACGCCGCCGGCGCCCTAACTCTGTTGAACGAGGCCCTGGCGCTCGCCCCCGAACAGCCCCAGTTGCTGCTCATCGGGGCCGAGATGCTGAACGCGGCCGCCAGACCTGCCGAGGCGGCGGACTTCCTGCGCGCGTTCCATCGACTCGAACCCGACGAGCCCCTGCCGGAGTGGCTGCCCGGACGCTGAGCCCCAGAGGTGATGGATCGGTTATCGGAACGGGTCGGGCCGGCGGCCACTCGATCGGAAGCTGACCGCGGTCAAGCGCCGAGACGGATGGGCCGGGTCGACTGAACCCTCGTAGGCGCCGGCCGCCGCCAAGTATCCATTCCCTCTCGCAGCTTTTGCTCGTAGACTCTGGCCACGGGGGATGAAGGATGCGAACAGGCGGGCGGGTCGCCGCGATCGTCGTTTTCGCGGCCTGCTCAGGGGTCCGTGCCGGAACCCCTGCGGTGACGCTGGAATCGCTGCTCCGGGAGTGGATCGAGTTCGAACGCCTCGTCGAGCGGCCCGAGCCGGTTTTCGCAACCAGGTTGAGCTCGAGCTCAGACCCGGCCTCGACCACGCCGGGTACACCGGCCTGGTTCAGTAACGATGACCGAAGCCACTTCGTCGGAGTCGAAACGCACGGCGATCGAACGGAGTGGATTCTGCTCGATGCCGACGGCCCGGGCGCGATTACTCACATCTGGGTTCCGGATCCGGCCGGGACTCTCCGCATCTACATCGACGGCGCCAGTGTGCCCGCCGTCGAGGCTCCGATGATCGACCTGCTCTCCGGGTCCGTCGCTCCGTTCGTCGAGCCGTTCGGCGATTACGTACCCCAGGCGTACAACCTCTTCTTTCCGTTTCCCTACGCCAATCACGTCAAGATCACGACCGATGACGCGGTCCCGAGCAACGTGCCCTGGCTTTATTATCAGGTTCACTATCGAGCCTATGTTCCGAACACGGTCGTCGAGTCCTTCAGCGCCGCGGTGGCCAATCGCGCGGCGGCCACGATCGAGCAGGCACGATCGATCCTCGCCGCGCCGCCGACTCTTTACATCCCCAGCCCATTGCACCAGCAGTCGAGTGGCACGATCTCGGTCAACGGTGCGCCGATCGTCGTCACCCCGCCCCAACCGGGTCACGAGGGACTCGTCCGCGAGTTGAGGATCACGCCGGGCTTCAATACCGCCGAGCGACTTCGCGGCACCCTATTGCGCCTGACCTTCGACGGACAAACCACGGTCCACGTCCCGCTCGTCGACTTCTTCGGCGTCGGGCCCGAGTTGCGCACGTTTCAAGGGCTGGCGCTCGAAGTTCGCCCCGACAACGCCCTTGTTGCGCGCTGGCCAATGGCGTTTCAGCAGTCGATGCAGATCGAGCTATCGAGCTTACTTCAAGGTTCCGCAGCGGCGACCTACACGATCACGGTCGAGCCCTACGATTGGAACCCACGCAGCCTCTTGTTTCACGCGAGCTGGCACAAGGACCACGCGGTCTACCCCAGGTCGCCGCGGGACTGGCGACAACTCGATTTGCTGGGGACCGGGCACTACGTCGGGAGCATCCTGAACGTGACGAGCCCGTTCGTGACTTGGCATGACTGGTGGGGTGAAGGCGACGAAAAGATCTGGGCCGACGACGAGGCGCTTCCGTCGAACTTCGGCACGGGAACCGAGGACTATTACTGCTCCGGCTGGGCCGCGTGCGTCCCCCACGCTCGGGCCTTGCACGGCCAGCCGCGCTGCGACGGCACGCAGGCTTTCCAAGGTCGAACGTCGGCATATCGATTCAGGATCCTCGATCGTATTCCGTTCGACAGCCGCCTCGAGGTCGATCTCGAGCAGATCTTCGTCACCAGCAACCCGGAACGCTCGGTGGTCTTCGACGGGGTGAGTTACTGGTATGCCAGCCCCGGTGGTGGCAACGCGCCGGCGCTGACTCCCGGAGATCTTGCGGTCCCGCCTCTCGTTCAGCGCGCCGAAAAGATCGTTCCCGGCCTGGTCGTCGAGGGCGAATCGATGCCGGTGATCGAATTCGACGGTTTGGCCGCCGATCCGGCCTCGATGGGGGCCCACGAGTTCGCCGGCCGGGTGTGGAGCAAACAGCTGGAGCGGACCTGGTATGCGTGGCAGATCGGCGACCAGATCGAGCTCGACCTTCCGCAATCCGCTTCCGGAGCGCAATGCGTCCACGCCTACCTGACGCGCCAGCCGAATGGGGGCGTGGTCGCGCTGGACTTCGACGGCACGCCTGCCGGGGCATTCGATCTTCACGCCACTGCGTATGTACCGACCGAAGCGCTTCGACTCGGTACATTCAACCTTTCCACGTCGAGCGCACTCACCGCAAGGATCACCGGCGACAGCGCCGGAGCCGCCTGCGATCCGTGGTGCGAAGTCGGGCTCGACTGCCTTTCGTTGATTCCGGCGACTGCAGCCCCAGCACGGCCAGCGCTTCGCGTGAATCTAGACTCGCTGGACTGGGCCTCGGCAGCGAACAGCGTGACTTACGATGTCGTTCGCGGAGATCTTGCGGCATTGCGGGCGAGCGGCGGCAATTTCTCGGTCGCCACGACCGATTGCCTGGCCGACGACCTTCAATCGAACAAGCTGATCGACACGTTCGTACCGGCGAGGGATGCGGGAGCCTGGTATCTCGTCCGCGGGGCCCACTGCATCGAAGGCACATGGAACGAACCCGGAGCGGGACAAATCGGCTCGAGGGACGCGGAGATTTCGGCGTCGCCGGCGGCGTGCCCCTAGCTCGAGACCCGTCTCCACTCGCTCAGCCGGCGGCGAGTCTGAAATTCGTAGGCCGCTCGTTGTGGACACCGAGATTTTCGTCCACCGAAACGTCGCCAACGTGTGCCAGCACAGGGTCGTGCCAGGGCGCTTGACCAAGTCCTGGACCCGCCGAACGCGTCGGGCAGGACCACGAAAAAATGAGGGCGACATTCCCGGTCTCGCGACTGAGTACTGACGCATCGTCCACATGGGAGTTCCGGCCGCCGGAGCCTTTGGAGGCGATCCGTAGCCGAAGGATATAGTCACGCCCCACCGCTAACCGACCTGACGTGAGGATGAAGATGGGTGAAGCGGCTCGCTTTCTCGCTGGAGACCCCGCGACGATCGGGAGAGCTTCCCGGCTGGTCAGCGCCGTCGTGCATACGCGTGGGTTTTTCATCCCACCCGGAGAACGCGTCGAGGTAATCCAGGCGGCGATCGTACAGCTATGGGACGCGTTGTCCGGCATGGGCGAGACCGAGCCGCGCGATTTCTCCGCGTTCGTTCGCGCCCTGGCGTACCGCCGCTGCGTGGATTGGATGAGACGCTACCGATCCACCGAGCCCGTAAGGCCCGACGCGGCGGCGGAAACCCCGAGCCCGGAAGCCGCGCTCCTGGCGAACGAAGAAGCCCGGATCGGCCGCTGGGTGCTCGACACGCTGGACGCCGGGTGTCGTGAGTTGATCCGTCTGCACTCCGAGGAAGAACTGTCCTTCCGTGAGATCGCCGAGGCGCAAGGACGCCTGGAAAAGACCGTCCGCAATCAGATGTCCAAGTGCTTGGCCAAGGCGCGGGACTTGATCGACCGCATGCGTCGGCGCGAGCGGCTAGGACTGAGCGCGTTCGGAGGGGCGCGATGACGCACGAAGAGGCCGCGTTCCTAGTCCCGGATCTCGGCAGGGGCCGGCTCACGCCGGAGGAGGAGGCGATGGTGCAAACCCACCTCGCGAACTGCACGGAGTGTGCGGGCTTGACCGAGGCGTACAAGCTGATCGCCTCGGCGCTGCGCGACGCGTCGAGTCACCCCGTCCCGGCGGAGCTCGTCGCCCATGCCATGGGCACGACGTCACGGACGGATCTGGAGGATCACTTCGCCCAGTGCCCTCCCTGCGCCGAACAGGCCGCCGCGATTCGTACTGCGGAGTCGGCGCTCGGCGGACGGCGTGTTTCCCTGAGGACCTGGACTGCCTGGACCGCAACCGCCGCACTGCCCCTGCTGCTCGGCTACTTCGGATGGATGCACGCGAAAGTCCTGCCCGATATGCGCAGAGCGCTGGCGCGAGCGCAGGAAAGCGGCACCGTGACTCCGGAAACTGTGGCGCTGCCGCTGCTCGCCCCGGCAACGCGGGGCGGAGGCGAGCCCACCACGGTTCGCGTCCGTGCGGGTCAGCAATCGATCGCCTTGGCCGTTGCCCCGACGCTCCCACGGGATCTCGCCGATGCGGAGGTCTTGCGGATCGAAGTACGCCAGAGTGGCGGTGGCGTCGCCTTCTCGCGCGAGATGACCGCGGGGGAGATGCGACGACTGACCGGATCGTCCGGAGCTTTCGCGCTCGTGCTTCCCACTTCGGCGCTTCCCAGCGGCGAAGCTTGGCTCCATATCCACGCCAACTCGCGGGGTGAGCTGCTCTCTGCGCCGTTCCAAGTTCGGCGCGAATGACGAACGGGAACGCGATGAATGCCTTCCGGGCGAGCATCGTCGCGCTCGCCTTAATTCAGACGCCTCGCTGCGGCGCCCCCGAACCGCCGCCAGGCAACGGCGCCGACCTCTCCCGCTGCCCCCAGGGAGATGCCGCGTGGCGGGCCGCCATCGGCAAAAGCGGGGGTCCGGACGACCTCGCTCGCTTGGAAGCAACCGCGCGCAGCGCCGCCGAACACTGTCCCTCACGCTGGGAGCCGCGCTGGGCCATCGGAGAAACACTTTTTCGCCGCTCGATGTACACGGAGGCTCGCGGTCCATTCGACGAGGCGCTCGTTCGCGCGAGGGCGGCCACGGACTCGACGGGGATCGCCTGCGCCGCCAATCGCATCGGCAGCATCCTTTACTTCAAGGGCGAGCTTGAGCCCGCGCGTGCATCGTTTGAGGAGGCACTCGCCGCCGCGCGGCAAGTCGATCGCTCCGACCTGCGCGCGTTCGTGCTGAACAACCTGGCCGGACTGTTGAAAGAGCGTGGCGAACTTGCCCGCGCGGCCGTGCTCTTCGACGAGGCGGTCGAGACGCTGCGGGGATTGGGACTGTCGAAGCCGGCGCGCGCAGCCGCGTACAACGCCGCGGCGCTGCGCATGAACCTCGGCGACCTCACTGGGGCACGAACGGCGCTCGAGCGACTCCAAGCGGAGGCTGCCGGTGCCGGAGAGGCCGAAATCGCCTCGTCGGCGAGCGTAGCCCTCGGCAATCTGTTGTTGACAGTCGGCGACCTTGACGGTGCGTTCGCCTGGTACGGACGAGCCACGGAGGACACGGCACAGGTCACTATCGCCCGCCAGATGGGACTCGGACGTGTCGCGCTTGCGCGGGACGACCTCGGCGAGGCCGCGCGGCGGCTCGGCGAGGCCGCACGGCTCGCACGCGAGAGAGACCTCGTGCTCGATGCCTTGCTCGCGGAAACGTGGATTGCGGACGTAGAGATCCGGCAGGGGCGCCCGCAGCAGGCGCGCGAGCGTCTGGCACACCTCGAGGCCGAGGCGCGGAAGGCCGAGTCCACGCAATACGCGCTCTGGCTCGTGCGCTGGCAGTCCGGCCGCGCATGGCGGGCGGACGGCGACCTGGCACGAGCAGAGGCCGCGTTTCGCGAGACGGTCGCCCTGCTCGAGTCACAAACGGCCCCGCTCTCACTCGATCAGGAAGGTTTACACTTTTTGCTCGGCCGCTCGGATCCCTACACGGACCTCGCGGACGCCCTGGCCCGGCGTAATCGCGGCGCGTCCTCCGTTGCTGCAGTCAAGGAAGTTCTCGACACGATGGAGCGAGCCCACGCGCGCCGACTGCGGCGCGCGCTCGGTGCCGCGAGTTCCGGATCCAAGCGGGCGCAGCTCGAGACGATCCAGGCCTCTCTCGCGCCTGACGAGTTGCTCCTGGACTACTTGATGGGGCCGGACCGGGGCGTGGTCCTCGTCGTGGGTGCTCGGGAAGCGCGCGCCATCGCGATCGATGGATGGAATGCGATCTCCTCGCCGCTCGCGCGATGGCGCGCTGCGCTGTCGCGCCCGATTGGTGGCTCCTTCGCTGCCCGCGCGCGGCCGGAGGAGGACTTGGCGCAAGATGCGGACGCGGGGCATGCGCTGCGGCGAGCGCTCCTTGATCCGCTCGGGAATTCCCTCGAGGGCGTGCGACGGATCTGGGTGGTCCCCGACGGTGACATCGCGATTCTTCCCTTGGCGTCGCTGCCCGCCGCGCCTAGCGGTGAACGCACACCGCCGCCCCTGGGCGAGCGATTCGAGTTCGGCAGCTTGCCGATGGCGGGTGCGATTCCGCGCCACGAGCCCGTGCAGGGACCTGTGCTGATCGCGGGGCGTCCCGTCGGCGGAGTCGGCGATCGTGGGCCGCTCGCTCGGGCCTCCCTCGAACTCGACGGGGTCGAGGCCGCATGGTCGCCAGGTTCGACGGAGCGCCTCGAGGGCGAGCGCTTCCAGCGCGAGGCCTTCGTGGCCTTGCCCCTCGAGCGCTTCGGTGTCATTCACCTCGCAACCCACGCCGAGGCTTCGTCGGTCGATCCTCGTCGTTGCGCGGTCGTCTTCTCCGACGACCAGACGCTGGGCTTTGATGCGATCGCGGGACTAAAGCTCGACCGCCCGCTCGTCGTACTGTCCGCGTGCCGGTCGGGGGAAGGCGAAGTGATCGCGGGTCAAGGCGTCGTGGGCCTGGGCTGGGCGTTCCTCGTGGCCGGAACGCGTGAGTTGGTGGTCAGCCTCTGGAGCGTGGAAGATGCGGCGGCCGCCGATCTCATGATCGAGTTCCATGTGCGCTTGCGCGCGGGCGACGATGCGGTACGCGCGCTCTCGGCCGCACAAGCGAAGCTTCGTCGGGAACGGCCGCATCCGGCGTTCTGGGCTCCGTTCGTCGTCCTCGCGCGGCCGGCCGACTGAATCCGCTCACGGCGGCTTCGTCCCGATCCAGGTCCCTCCCCCTCCGCCATCATTGCCGTGGCCCTGTGACGCGTTCACACCCAGTTGGATCACGGGCTCTGGAGGGTAGGGCATCGGCCCCGGGTTCGGACCAAGGCCTGGAAGCTGGCGCGTCAGCGCCCCGTCGAGCCCCGCAAGCCCGAACTCGACCCCGGTCTGCCCGGCGATCGGAAGGCTACCAAAACAGCCCGGCGTCTCGAGCGGATCGCAGGCACACGTGCAATCGAGATCGAGCCGGCGGTCGCACTGACAGAAGACGGAAAACGTCGCGTCCGTGCATCCGACCGCATCCCATGCGAGCGCCGCGCCCGTCAGGGTCTTCGACAGGCGAAGCGAGGTGGTGCAGCCTCGGCCGGCGCCGAGGCGCGCTTCGATCGAGACCGGACACTCCAAGCAGCTTCCCGCAGGCGGTGGGCCCAGAGGAATCTCGGCCGTTGTGCCGTCGAGGCGCACGACGGTCACGCTGTCCGAGTCTCGGTTCGCCACCCACGCCGAACCGTGCTCGAACAGCGCATCCACGGTCACGTCGATGGGACCGCTGCCGAGCGGTCGGCGCTGGAAAGCGCAGGTACTCTCGTTGACGCGCAGCAACTCCTCGGCGTCGAGATCGATGACGACGATCTCATACCCGCCTGCTCCGGGACCGCGAACCGCCACCGGGCCGAGGTTGGCCGGTGGCAACTCGCAGCTCCCGCCGTGGCCGAGATCGACGAGCGTTCCCGTGGCTCCCGCGGGAAAGACTTGCGCTTCACCATCCTGCGGCACCGCGACGGAGAAACCCTCGGGCGCGCTTCGGCCCAGCGGAAGCACGCGGTCCGTGCTGGGACCGGCCCGCCAGGGAGCATCGATGCTCGGTCCCTTGGCCAAGAGCGTGGCCCGCATCGTCTCCGCCGCCCCCGGGACGCGTGTGCTCACCCAGGCACGCAAGAACGACGCGCCGAAGGGTGAGCCCATGACCGACACGCCCGCCGCCTGCCCTCGGTCCGAGTTGGGAACCGTGCTGTCGTGCAGAAATCCGCTCGCCGCGACCAGCGGCACGGACGGAGGCGATTCCACGAGCGCACGTTGATCGAGCACGGCCCAGAAGGGCTCCGGCAGCGATCCCATGTCGCGCGCCGCGTTTCCCACGACAACTAGATAAGCCCGCACCTCAGGGCCAACCGTGCCCCCAAAGGCGCGATTCGGGCTCGACTCGAGGTCGACGATAGTCATCCGGACGCTGAGACTCGCTTCGAGGTCCACGCTGCGGATCAACGTCTTTGCATCGGAATCGACGACCTGGAGCGTGGATCCCTGCCCGATGAACGCGAAGGCCCCGACGAGGCCGTCCACGGTCGAAAACGTGATACCTCGCGCTTCGGGCAACTGGGGGCCCTGGAAAAGCGGGACCGTGGCGATCACCGATTCGGACTGGGTGTCCAGAACCTTCACGGACCGGCGGACCGAACCAACGACCCAGACCTCGCCCGCAGGTGCTGCACTCGCAGCGGCCAGCAGTAAGAGCACGACACGAGCACCCATTTTCATCAATCCGCCTCCGGCACCACGCCATTCGACCCGTCGCATCGCGATCGCTGCAAGTCCCTAAATCTACGTCGATTCTTCGCACGGGGGTAGGGACTCATCGATCCGACTCTCATGTCCCCCTCGGGTTCAACTGTCGCGCCGAGACGCGGAATGCCCCCCAGAAAGTCGGGGGCGTTTCGACCACACCCGCGACATAGCTAGCTGTCAGCGGCGCGGGACGGGGATCGCGGTGGCCCCGCAACTCGGATCGGGTCCCGGATCCGCTTTACACAGGGCGTCAAGACGTCACTTTGGAGGACACTATGAAGTCTCGGTTGCTCTTTCTGGGTTTCTGGTTCGCGGCGCTGACAGGGCCCGCCATCGCTGCTCCACAAGATTCGCAGGAGCTGTCCCTTCCGCGGATGGAAGCGCTCTTCCCCGCCGCGCCGCGGCGGGCCAACTTGGCGGTCAACATCACGGCCCAGACCGGCGTGTACGTGGGGCAGCCGGCCCAGTATGCCGTGGTCGTCGCCAACATTGGCAACAAGGATGCCAACGACGTCCGGCTCATCGTCACATTGCCCCGAACCCACACCAGCCCGACGGTCCACATTCTCGGAGTGCTCAGCGCCTACGACAATCGTTGCACGGTCTCCGGAACGAATCTCGACTGCCAGCTCGATCGGGTGAGGAAAAACACATCGACGTCAGTGAGCTTCACGATCGCGCTGCCCCAGAGTTCGACGCCCCTTGTCATCGGTGCCTCGGTGACGACCTCGTCACCTGAAGGTCCGACGACGAATAACAACGACAGCGAGACCGCCAACCTGCTGCACCCGCTCTGGCCCGTCGATGTCGGCGAGACGGCCCACGTTCAGCACTGCACCGGAACCGCGCTCACTTCGTTTTATGAGTGCATGCTTTACCCGTCTTCCATCTCTTCCCACGACATCTCGTTCGATTCGGGGGGGCTGGTGTCCTTCATCAACCAGTCCGGTTCGTACTGGGGCACGTGGGATCAATCCGCGGGAGACGATCGTCTCGTACTCGAGTACTACGACACTGGCTCCCACGAGGCGACGTTCGACGGCTACGCCGTCGGACCGACCCGCTGCTTCGAGGGGGTGACGACGTTCTACCCGCCGAGCCAGTACGTCGCGCCGTACCGTGTTTGCGTGAACTAGCACGGGCCACTTCGTCATCGACGGCCTGGGGCGGTGGGGGG
>JANNRU010000668.1:0-4331 GCA_031401755.1 Acidobacteriota bacterium
ATCAGCGGGAAGGTCGTGCCCATCAGGAAACAGGGAAGGAAGACGCAGCAGGTGGCGATGACGAGTTGGGCCATGCGGTAGCCGGCGTCCTGGACCCAAATGCCGTCGCTCAGGTGGTACGGGAAGTCGCCCCACAAGTCTGCCGGTAACCAAGCGGCCAACACGGTCAACGATGCGGTGGCGGTGATCCAGAGCTCAATCACGCCGTAGAGCCGCAGGCCATCGGAGATCCCGAGTCGGCGGCCGAGTCCGCGGCAGATTCCGCGGCTCAGCAGTGCGCCCGCTCCGAGACCGCCGATGAAGCTGCAGACGACGAGCGCGAAGGTCAGATTGGTCGAGCCGAACCAGTCGGTAAGAATCCGGAACCAAGCAACCTGGTACCCCAGGCTGACCAGACCGGAGAGCCCGTAGATCAGGAGGACGCGCCGCGTCGTGGGGCGCATCAGATATTGCCCGGGCAATCCCCTTCCAGCGCGGGAGGGGCTCGCTCCGGGAGTCGTTCGGCCGATGGAATCCGATAGGTCTTCAGGATCTCCGCCGTGGCGACGTCGAGTGAGTCGGCGTCCAGCACGATCTCTTCGAAGCCGACGCCGGGCGCCAACCCGATCCGCTGCAGGCGATCGACGGGATGAGCCAGTGCTTCACGTACGTCGACGATCGAGTCGACGGGGATGCCGTTGATCCGGGTGACCACGGCATTGCTCAGCTCGTGATAGCCGACGTTGTAGGAGGACGGTAGAACCGCGGAGAGAGCGATCAATCGGCGTCGTTCGGGTGACTGCGACTCTTGTCCGAGGAAGTAGGGGACGGTCAGGCGCAAGGGCGCGCGATGGGCCCATTCGGGTCCCCAACTGCGAAGGTAGTCTCCGTCGAGCTCGCGAAAGACGAGGCCGCCCGCGACCAGATAGGGCGGCGGGATGCCGGGGCGGCGCGTCGGCAGCAAGTCGAGCGCCGCGGGATACGCCCTTAGCGGAAGGTCGAGCAACAGCGGCTGCCCTTCGCGCAGCACGCGCACGGGGACCGTGTCGCCGGGCCGGTGGCGCTCGATCGCTAGTTGATCAAAGCTCAGCAGTCCGAATCGTGGGTGACGGTAGAACCCCTTGGCGTCGATCGGTTGACCGTCGATCTCCAGCAGGATGTCGGTCGGCCGAAGCGCGCCGCAGCCGGAGGTGCCCCACGGGATCTGGCGAACGATGACCCCGCGGGGCTCACCCTCCTGGCCGAGCCAGCGCGCCAGCGCGCGGTCGTTGTTGACTTGCCACGCAAAACCGAAGGCGGCGAATCCGCGGTAGTCGTCGGTGTTGCTCGCCTGGCGCAGGAAGGCGTGGAGGATCTCGGCCGGGATCACGCGCGCTCGTTGCTCGGACTGCGATACGGTCAGGCCAACAAGGCGTGAGCCGTCGAATACGGGCTCCGACCAGCCTCCGCCGGTAAGGTCGGTTTGCACTTGGAGGAAAACGTGTTGCACGCGGCCGAGAAAGCTGGGCTGGACCTCAAAACGCTTCACCCGCGAAGTCAGCACTTCGAGCTGGGCCTCGTTCCAGCGCACCGTTCGAACCGCACCCTCGGTCGGCGTGTGTTCGGCAACGCGTACGGGATGTAGGTCACTCCAGAATGCTTCATCGTCGATCGTCAGCAGCGCCAGGTCGATGTCACGATCGACGAGCGCGACCCGAGGAACCGCGGCGGAGGCGCGTCCGGCTTTTTCGAGCCGGATGAAAGTGGCATCGGCGACCATTTGTGCCGTCGTCAGCAGATAAGGGCCTTCGACCACGACCGCAGCGGCCTGGCGGGATCGCGGCGCTGCTCGGGCCCAAGGTCGATCTTCGTCCCATTCTTGATAGGTCACGGCGAGTCCGACGATGCCCGTTTGGAGCCCGGTTGGGGCCGAGATCTCCTCGGCTGGGGTCAGCGCGGCGGCAAGAGCGATGAGCGTCGACGCGGCGACCCATCTGGTCCAAAGGCCGATCAAAGCCCGCGATCCTTGCTCACGCCGTATCGCTCGAGGATCTCCGGGTTGGCGCTTTCGGCCTCGACACGATCGAGGACCGCGATCCGTCGGAAGGTCGAGAACTCGATGATCTGGTGCGGGCCCATGGCCCCCTCGAGCGCTTCGATCAGGTCCTCGATCGAATCGATGCGACGTCCGTTCACGCTCTCGACGACCTGGTTGCGGAACCAGGCCAGATTCGCGTTGACCGCGTGATCGAGCCGGCGGAGCAGGATGATCCGTTCGCGTCTCAACTGGCTCGGATCCTCGAGGGGCCGCAAGAGGAATTCGTAGAGCAGCGCACGATCGGCGTGGGCGAGCCAATCGTCTCCAAGTGTGATCAGTGTTTCGAGTTCGAGCGGCACGAAGACTAGGCCGGCGTAGACGAAGTAACGCGGCATACGGTCGTAGGCTCGACGGTGTCGCTGGGCCGGTTCGAAGCCCCTCAGGGTGACCGGCAGGTCGAGCCGCTCGCCGTTTTTGAGCACCGTCAGGTTGACGGTCTGGCCGATCTGACGGCGATCGACGAGCAAGCCGAACGGAAACCGCTCGTCTCCGTCGCTGACCGTGCCGTCGAGCGCGATCGGACGCCCGTCCACGGCGACGAGTGCATCGCGCGGCTGCAGGTGTCCAGCGGCGCTCGAGCCGGGCCAGACCGATTCGACGCGGACACCGCTGTCGTTCGGCCCCAACCCGATCCCGCGCCGAGCGGCCGGGTTCTCGAGATTCGAGGTGACAACGCCCAGTTCCGGGTAGCCGTCGTAACGACCGTCGGAGACATCTTCGAGAAACCGCTGGATCACCTCGATCGGGATGAACCATCCGGTGCTCTCGAGCTCGAACATGGCCTGGAAGGCAACGCCAACGACATTGCCGTTCTGGATCACCGGTCCGCCGCTATTGCCCGGATTAATCGCCGCGTCGGTCTGAACCGCCAGATGACGGTCGGCGCCCGAGTGAACGTAGACTTGATCCTCGATTCGCGAAACCACGCCGCGCGTGGAGGAAACTCGCGTCCCCCCAACCGGAAATCCGAGGGTCTCGACCGTCGACCCGAGAAGCGGCATTCCGGCGAACTCGAGCGCGGGGAGTTTTTCGAGCAGCCCCGGCTCCTTGGCCCGGACCAGCGCCAGATCGCAATCGTGGGCGATTTGGTCGACGACCGCCTCGTGCGGAGTGGGATCGTTGTGCAGATACATGACGAGGAACCGCGTGTCGCTGACCACGTGAGCGTTGGTCATCACCCGCCCGCCCGCGATGATGAAGCCGCTTCCCGCGCTCTGCCGAACCGGCGAGACCTCCCAGGGTGTCGTCCAGTCGCCCCTCTGAGTCACATTGACCAGACGCACGAGCGACCGCTCCGTGGCCGGCCGCACCTCCGCCGACGCCACGCCCGCGAACCCGACCATCAGCAACAGAAAAAGTCGTTTGGACACGCGCGCGAGTCTAGCAAGGAAATGGGCTCAGGCACCTTTTTCGAATCGACCTCACGGGTCGCGGGGAGCGGGTTCAGCGGGGGCGGCCGAATTGCACTTCCAGGATCTCACCGGGAGCAAGGTCCATTCCGGGTACCGGGGCGATGACCACTGCCCGACCGTACGTGGCGACGCGCGGGTCGCTCCACAACCGCGCTGGTATTGGCTGCACCGCGTCGGTCACACGCAATACCGTCGACTCGCCGGAGAGGTGGCGAGTCGGGCTCGTCAGCACGACCGGAGTATTCGGTGTGACTTCGGGGCGGTCTTGGTCGAGAAGGAAGGCGACGATCTCGCGGACCGACCGCTCGGTGACGATCGCGACCGGTTCTCCCGCGCGGATCGCCTGGTCTGTTCGCGCCAGGATCTGGGTCACTTGTCCCGCGACCGGGCTGCGGAGGGTCAATGCATCGCGTTGGGCTTGCAGCTTGGCCAGTCGCGCGAACTCGACCTCGGCCGCACGTTCGAGAGGCCTGAGGATCGACGCTTCGAGAGCCGGTCGCGGAGCCTCCTTTTCGTACTCGCTCCGCCGCGTCGCCGAGACGCCGACTTCTTGGTTCATCCGAGCGAGAAGCCCTTCGTTCTCGGCCAGGCGCCCGCGAGCCTCCCGATGCAGCAATCGGGCAGCATCGGCCTCGGTCTCGCTGAGCAAGTCGTTTTCGAAAAGGGCCTGGGCTCGTCGGGCTTCGAGCGCCAGTCGCTCTTCGGTGACACGCTCGCTTTCCACCTCGACGCGCAGCGAGAGCAAGTCGAGGCGCCTGTCCGCTTCGTCCATTTGGAATCGCCGCCGATCATTTACCCATTGGGCAGCCCAACGGCTGCCCTCAGCGCGGTGGGTCGCCCGTGCGGCCTCGACCTGGTCGCGC
>JANNRU010000669.1:0-3271 GCA_031401755.1 Acidobacteriota bacterium
CTGCGCGACCGCATGGAGGTGCTCCGCATCCCCGGTTACACGCTGATCGAAAAATTGGCAATTGGTGAAAAGTACCTGGTGCCAAAGCAGCTTTCGGAACATGGACTGAAAGGGACGGGATTTACGTTCGACCGTGGAGCGTTGCAGGAGATCATCGAGCGGTTCACCAAAGAAGCCGGTGTTCGCAATCTCGAGCGGGAGATCGCGTCGGTCTGCCGCAAGCTTGCGCGTAAGCGCGTCTCTGGCGAGAGCGAGGGATCCGCGGTGATCGATGGGCCGCGCGTGCTGGCTCTACTGGGAGTGCCCAGATATCACTTACCCTCGGAACGCCCGCGGCAACCCGAGGTCGGCGTGGCGAACGGCCTAGCCTGGACCGAAGTCGGCGGCGAGGTGTTGACGATCGAGGCGACGTCGATGCGCGGACGGGGCCGGTTGACCCTGACCGGTCAACTCGGTGAAGTGATGCAGGAGTCGGGTCAAGCGGCACTTTCCTACATTCGCAGTCGTGCCGAGGCACTTGGGATCGATCCATCCTTCAACCGCAAGTTAGATCTACACGTACACATTCCTGAAGCGGCGATCCCCAAGGATGGGCCGTCGGCGGGAATCGCGCTGGCCGCCGCGCTCGTCTCCCTATTGGCCGATGTGCCCCTCAAGCCGCTCGTCGCCATGACCGGCGAGGTCACGTTGCGCGGGCATGTTCTACCGATCGGCGGACTCAAGGAAAAGGTACTTGCCGCCTATCGCAACGGGATGCGGACCGTGATCGTGCCGCGCGAGAACGAGAAAGATCTTGCGGAGATTCCGGACGACGTGGCCAAGGACCTCGAGTTCGTCCTCGTTGAGAACATGGATCAAGTACTCGAAGCCGCGCTCACCGGTCCGCTGGCGACGCTGGGCATCGCGCAGGGACCCGCGTCGGGCGACCGGGGGACTGGCCCCACGAGTGAACCTGTCACCCACTGATCGCGGAAGACATTGAGAATCACGTCTTGTCGTTTCGAGCGAGCCGCGGCACGGGCCGCGGACGAACCGATCTTCCCGGGTGCGGACATCATCTTCATGGGACGATCTAACGTCGGGAAGTCGTCACTCATCAATCGTTTGCTCGGCGTGAAGGGATTGGCACGGACCTCGTCGAGCCCCGGGCGAACCCAGACCGTGAATTTCTACTATGTCAATGACCGTTTTTTCTTCGTCGATCTCCCCGGTTATGGATGGGCGCGCGTGCCCGAGGCGATACGCAGATCCTGGAAGCCGATGATTGAGGGTGTGCTCGAGCGACGACGAGATCGGATCGTTCTCGGCGTCCTCGTCATCGATGCCCGGCACCCGCCGTCGGAGCTCGACCAAGCGATGCTCGACTGGATCGAGGCCGAGGCGCTGACCTACGTGGTCGTGGCGACCAAGACCGACAAACTCTCGGGCAACGAGAAGCGAAAATCGCGGGAAGCGTTGGAATCGGCCTATCTCAAGCGTGGCGTCCACGGTGCTGCGCTGTTCGTTTCCGCCGAGACTGGGGACGGAATGCGAGAGCTCTGGCGGTACATCGACGCCGCGCTCACGGAAAAGGGCTGTTCTCGAGCAGTGAGGCGAGGATCATGATCGAGATTCGTGAACTTAAAACACTCGATGTCGGGAAGCTTGTCAAGATGGCCGCCGCGCTCGACGTCGACGGCGCGAGTAACCTGCCACGTCGGGACCTGCTCTACCGAATTATTCAGGCGCAAGCACGTCGTAACGGCGCCGTCATCGCCGAGGGCGTGTTGGAAAAACTCTCGGACGGCTACGGTTTTCTGCGTTCTCCCGATGCCAGTTATCTCCCGGGTCCGGACGATGTCTACGTTTCGCCCTCGCAAATCCGCCGATTCAACCTGCTCACGGGCGATACGATTCGAGGGCAACTCCGGCCGCCCAAGGCCGGGGAGCGATACTTCGCGCTGGCCCGCGTCGAGGAGGCGAATGGCGGCGCTCCGGAAAAGCTGCGCGAGCGCATTCCCTTCGATCGGCTGACACCGCTCTACCCGCAAGTGCGCCTGCGTGTCGAGCTCCCGGGTGAGGACATCTCCGGACGAGTCCTGGACTTGATGGCGCCGTTGGGCAAGGGCCAGCGCGGCTTGATCGTCTCCCCGCCCCGAACGGGAAAGACGATGCTCCTGCAGGCGATTGCCCACGCGATGGCCCGCAATCACCCGGAGGTCGCGCTGATCGTCTTGCTGATCGACGAGCGACCAGAAGAAGTCACCGACATGCAGCGCTCGGTTCAGGGCGATGTCGTCGCATCGACGTTCGACGAGCCCGCCTCGCGGCACGTTCAGGTAGCCGAGATGGTCATGGAGAAGGCCAAACGACTGGTCGAAGCGGGGACCGACGTGGTCCTCCTGCTGGACTCGGTTACCCGCCTGGCCCGGGCTTACAACGCGGCGATTCCTGCCTCCGGTCGGGTGCTGTCCGGGGGGCTGGACGCGAACGCGCTCCAGAAACCGAAGCGTTTCTTCGGTGCGGCGCGGAACGTCGAGGAAGGTGGCTCACTGACAATCATCGCCACCGCGTTGATCGATACCGGGTCGCGCATGGATGACGTCATCTTCGAGGAGTTCAAGGGCACGGGGAACATGGAGATCAACCTCGATCGCAAGCTGGCCGATCGCCGCGTCTTTCCGGCGGTGGACCTGCTACGTTCCGGAACCCGAAAGGAAGAGTTGCTGTTGAGCCAAGCCGAGCTCGACCGGACCTGGGTCCTCCGGAAGGTGCTCCAGCAGATGTCGCCGGTCGAGGCGATGGAACTGTTGCGGGACAAGATGCTGCGGACGGCGACCAACGAGGAGTTCCTGAAAAGCATGGCCGGTTGAGGCGGAATCGCCTATAATCCCGGCTTCCCAAAATGGGCGGACCGGCGCCGACGGGCTGGCACGGACTCCGGGGGCCTTGGAGGAACGAGATGCGAGAAGGAATCCACCCCGAGTATTTCGAGGTCAGCGTTCACTGCGCCTGCGGCGCGGAGACGGTCACCGGTTCGACGAAGAAGGACCTCCGCGTAGAGATCTGCGGGCAGTGTCACCCTTTCTTCACCGGCAAACAGAAGCTGATCGACACGGCTGGGCGCGTCGAGCGATTCAAGACGCGCTACACGAAGAAGGCCGACTCCGCCGGCTGAGTGGTCCGCCACGCTCCGGGGCAGTTCGATGGCCGCGACGCTCGATCCCAAGCTCGAGGCCAAGCTTCGTGCGCTAGAGGAGCGGCGCGACGAGTTGTCGCGCGCGTTGGCCGA
>JANNRU010000670.1:0-4074 GCA_031401755.1 Acidobacteriota bacterium
CCGACAAGATCGACAAGGGCGACGTGCTGCACCTGCTGAACACCGGCGGCGTGATCGGTCGCTGCACGTCGATCAACCCGGAGGTCGGCCCGCCGTTCCGCGCCGAAGTCCTCGGCGCGATCCTGACCTTTCCCGAGCTAGGCGATCGCGTCGGCCGACCCGCGCACATCCGCGACGGCGCTGTGCCCCCGGCCGACTCGCTCGACTGTCGCGTGCCCGTGGTCTACATCTCCGGCACCTGCATGAACGCCGGCAAGACGGTGGCCGCGACCGAAATCGTTCGCGGACTTGCGCGCAGCGGCCGCAAGATCGCGGCAGCGAAGTTGACCGGGGTCGCGTTGATGCGTGACGCTCTGTCGATGCTCGATGCGGGCGCGATCGCGGCGCTGACCTTCAACGACGCCGGGGCCGCGAGCACCCACGCGGGCATGACCGTGCCCGTCGCGAGAGGCCTGTTCCGGCGGCTGGCCGAGAGCGAGCCGGAAGTGATCGTGGCGGAGCTGGGCGACGGAATTCTCGGCGAGTACGGCGTGCAGGATATTCTCGCCGATCCGGGGCTGATGGCCCTCGGTGCGGCGCACGTCGTGGCGGCACCCGATCCTGTCGGCTGCTGGGGTGCGAACGAGATCCTGACTCGGCAGTACGGCCTGCGCATCACCGCGCTGACCGGGCCGGCGACCGACAATCAGATCGGTCGGGACTACATCGCTCGCGCGCTCGGGGTGCCGGCGCACAACGCTTTGCGTGAGGCACCGGCGCTGGTCACCACCGTCACCGCCGCGCTGTCGCGCTGGGCGGCCGAGCAGAAAACCGGGGAGCCGTCGCGATGAAGGTCGCGGTCATCGGCGGGGCCGGTTATGTGGCGGGTGAACTGCTGCGCTTGCTCATCGGGCATCCGGAAGTTCGCCAGTTACGGGCGTTCAGCCGTAGTCGCGCGGGACGATCGATCGGCGAGATCCATCCGGCGCTCGCGGGTCGTACCGCGCAGCGCTTCGAAGCTGCAGCGCCGGCGGAGGCCGCAGCGGGTCATGATGTTGTGTTCCTCGCGCTCGAGCACGGCGAGTCCTCGCGGCTGCTCGCTGGGTTGCTCGGTGCGGATCCCGGTCTCGTGATCGACTTGGCTGCCGATTTTCGCGTGCGCGATCTGTCGCTTCACGAACGATACTACGGACCGCATGCGGCAGCCGACCTCGCCGCGACCTTTCACTACGCCCTGGCCGATGTCGCCGGCACCGAGCTGCGAGGTCTCAAGCGCTTAGCGGTTCCAGGCTGCTTTGCTACCGCGACCCAGATCGCGCTACGGCCGCTGGCCAAGCTTTCGTTCGTCTCGCCGCCGGTCGCCTTTGCCGTGACCGGCTCGAGCGGAGCGGGTGCGCGTTCGCGCGAGACCACCCATCATCCCGCGCGAGCGAACAACTTCTTCGCCTATTCGGTCGGCGGTCATCGTCACGAAGCCGAGATCGTCGAGCAATGGCGGGCCTGGGCCGGCCCGGAGGCGGGCGAGCCGCGGCTGCTCGCGCATTCTGGGCCCTTCGTCCGCGGCATTCATCTGACCCTGTTCGCGCGGTTGGCCACACCGACCGACGTCGCGCCACTGACCCAACGTGCCTGGGCCGGACGGCCCTTCGTCCGCGTGCTCCAAGCGCCGCCCGAGCTGACTCACGTCGTCGGCACGAACCAGGCTCTGGTCCATGCGGCGACGTCGGCGAACGGTCATGACGTCGTGGTCCAGGTCGCGATCGACAATCTGATCAAGGGCGCCGCCGGCCAGGCGGTGCAGTCGATGAACCTGAGCCTCGGGCTCGATGAGGAGGCCGGCTTGCGGCTCTCCGGGATCTTCCCGTGCTGACCTCCGAATCGGCATTGCTACCGGTATACGCGACGTGGCCGCTCCGCCCGGTTTCGGCGAAGGGATCGTGGATCGTCGACGAGCATGGCGAGCGGTGGCTCGACGCCTATGGCGGTCATGCCGTCGCCGCGACCGGCCACGGGCACCCGCGCGTCGTCGCCGCCATTCGCGAGCAGGCCGAGACGTTGTTGTTCTACTCGACCGTGCTCGCGCATCCGAACCGCGAACGGCTCGCGGCGCGCCTGGCCGAGCTGTGTCCCGATCCGTTGAGCCGCGTTTTCTTTTGCAATTCCGGAGCCGAAGCGAACGAGAATGCGCTGCACCTCGCGCGGCGGCACACGGGACGCACGACGGTTGCCGCCGTCGAGGGCGGCTGGCATGGTCGGACCGCGGCAACGCTCGCCGTCACCGACGGCGAGTCGTATCAGGCCGGAGCCCGGCGCGCCGGCATGCCGCTCGCGCGGCGCGTGCGTTTCGATGACCTGACGTCGCTCGACGAAACGCTGGACCCGACCGTTGCGGCGCTGATCGTCGAACCGATTCAAGGCATGTCGGGAGCAAGGGAGGCGAGCCCGGAGTTCTTGCGCGCGGCCCGGTCGGTATGCGATCGGACCGGTGCGCTCTTGATCTTCGACGAAGTTCAATCGGGCGTCGGTCGTTGCGGCGCGTTCACCGCGGCCGAGGCCTACGGCGTCGTTCCAGACCTGTTGACCCTGGCCAAGGGTCTGGCCTCGGGGCTGCCGATCGGGGCGGTGATCGCCGACCCGCGGGTGGTCAGCGGAATTCGTGTGGGCGACCTGGGCAGCACCTTCGGTGGCGGGCCGGTCCCCTGCGCGGCGGCCTTGGCTACGCTTGACGTCCTCGAAGACGAAGGTCTGATCGAGCATGCAGTGCGCATCGGAGAACAACTCAGGAACGGCGCTTCCGCGCTCAGCGGCGTCCGCCGCGTCAGCGGTCGGGGACTGCTCATCGGCGTGCACCTCGAGCGCGAAGCGCGCGAGGTGCAACTTGCCCTGTTCGAACGACGAATCCTGACCGGGACCTCGAGCGACGCGCGAGTCCTGCGACTCCTGCCGCCGCTCGTCTTCTCCCGCGAGGAGGCCGACCGGCTTCTCGCGGCGCTCGCGGAGGTATTGGACAATTGAAGCGCGACTTCATCACGGTGGAAGAGCAGGCGCCCGGCTGGTTTGACGAGCTTCTCGGTCTGGCCGTGCGGATCAAGCGCGGCGAGGTGCGTGGGGGACTCGAGGACAAGCTGCTGGCGATGGTCCTTCTCGATCCGAGCCTGCGCACGCGAACGAGCTTCGAGGCGGCGATGTTCCGCCACGGCGGCCAGGCGATCGTGATCGAGCCGGGTCGCGGAAGCTGGCCCATCGAAACCCGAATCGGAGCGCTCATGGATCAAGATCGCACCGAGCACTTGATCGAGGCGGCGCGAGTTCTCGGCCGCTACGCGGACGCGGTCGGAGTTCGCGCATTCCCGCGCGCCGCACGTTGGGCGGATGCGCGCGAGGACACGGTGATCCGGAACTTCGCGCGCTACTGCGAAAAGCCGGTGATCAATCTCGAGTCCGCGCGTCGTCACCCATGCCAGGAACTGGCCGACGCGCTGACGCTACGCGAGAAGCTCGGCAGCCCGCGTGGCCGACGCTTCGTGCTCGCCTGGACCTGGCACCCGAAGTCACTCCCGACGGCGGTGCCGGCCTCCGCTGCGCTCGCCGCGGCTCGGCTCGGCATGGAAGTCGTGATCGCACGTCCGGCCGGATTTGCGCTGGACCCGGATGACATGGAGACGATTCGCGATACCGCCGAGGCCGCCGGCGGTCTGGTGCGGACGATCGATGATCTGGACGCTGCGTTCGATGGAGCCGACGTCGTTTATGCCAAGGCCTGGGGTTCGCTCGAGCATTACGGCGCCGATGCCGACGCCGAGCAGCGGCATCGCAACCGCGAGTGGCGCGTGACCACGGAACGCCATCGCATCACGCGGGGCGGGCGCGCGCTGGTCATGCATTGTCTACCCGTGCGCCGCAACGTCGAGATCGACGACGCATTACTCGACGGCCCGCATTCGGTCGTCGTCGATCAGGCGGAAAACCGTCTGCATGTCCAGCGGGCGTTGCTGCTGGATCTGATGCGGGGTGGGTCATGACGGTCGTTCCCGACCTGGGCATCGCCGGACTCAAAGGCGCGCTGCGCTACGTGCGGGCCTACCGCGATCGGAC
>JANNRU010000671.1:0-1563 GCA_031401755.1 Acidobacteriota bacterium
ATCCGACCCATCGTTTTATACCCCGACCCCGTGCTATCGCGCCCGACCGATCCCGTCACTCAATTCGACGATGCGCTGCGCGATCTCGTCAGCGACATGTTCGAGACGATGATCGAGGCCCGAGGGATCGGCCTCGCTGCGAATCAGATCGGAGTTTCACGTCGGGTCTGCCTGGTCGATCTCAGTTGTGGCGAAATGCCGCAAGACCTTCACGTGCTGATCAACCCGCGCGTCACGGAGGCGCGAGGACGGCAAACCGGCGAGGAAGGCTGCCTGTCGTTTCCAGACGTGATGCTTGAGATCGAGCGGCCTGCCTTCGCTGTGGTCGAGGCGGTCGATCTCGATGGAAAGCCGATCCGCGTCGAGGGCGAGGGGCTTCTCGCGCGTGCGCTTGTGCATGAGTGTGAGCACCTCGACGGGCGCGTGTTCCTGCAGAACGTGTCCGCGCTTCGCCGAGAGCTCGTGCGCAAGCAGATCAGGAAGCGGATCGAGGCGGGGGACTGGGTGGCGGCCGCTCAGTGAGGATCGTTTTCCTCGGCACGCCGGTTTCGGCAGTGCCGAGCCTCCGAGCCCTGATCGACGCCGGGCACGACGTGCCGCTAGTCGTGACGCAGCCCGATCGTCCGCGAGGTCGGTCGTCGCACCTGATCGCTCCACCGGTGAAGGTGTTCGCAGCGGCCCAGGGCATCGAGTCGATGCAGCCCACGCGCGTTCGCACGCCGGAGTTTCCGAAGCTCCTTGCCGAGCGTGCTCCGGAGCTGCTCGTGGTTGTTGCTTACGGACGGATCCTGACCGCGGCAGTCCTGGCGGTCGCGCAGAATGGGGCGATCAATTTGCATTTCTCGCTGCTTCCGCGTTATCGCGGTGCCGCGCCCGTGCAGTGGGCGATCGCCAACGGGGAGTGCACGACCGGCGTGACCACGATGAGGATGAACGAGAGACTGGACGAGGGTGACATCCTCCTGCAGCAAGAGCTCGCGATCGGCCCAGAAGAACACGCGCCGGAACTGCAGGCGAGACTCGCGCAGGCGGGCGCCGAGCTGCTGATCCGGACGATCGATTCGCTGTCGCGAGCAGCGCTCGCCTCGCGCGCGCAGGATTCATCGTCGGCGACCTACGCACCTCGGTTGACCGGCGGCGACGGTCGGATCGACCCGGTACTGCCCGCGGCCTTGATCGCACGGAAAATCCGCGGATTTGATCCTTGGCCGGGAGTATGGATGCGATGCCGCGGGAAAAACCTGCGCCTCGTGGCTGCCACCGTTTTCGACGGGCGAACGGCGGCGGCGCCGGGAGAGATCGTGGCGGCGAGCGCCGATGGATTGGTCGTAGCCGCGGGAGAATCCACCGCGCTTCTGGTCCGTCGTTTACAGTTCGAAGGACGCAGGGTGGTCGATGGACAAGACGCGATCCACGGGCGCCAGCTCGAGATCGGAGACCGACTTGCCGCGATCGCGCAGCAGCCCTGAGCCGAGCGACGCGCGCTCGGTCGCAGCCGAAATCCTGGTACGCGTCGAGCGCGATTCGGCCTGGGCCTCGCTGTTGATCGATCGCGCGGCGGCG
>JANNRU010000672.1:0-4486 GCA_031401755.1 Acidobacteriota bacterium
CAGCGGGTCGAGCGGGAAGTTGTCTTGCGTATCCGGGACGGTGTCGTTGTCGTCGTCGGCGTCGCCCGCATCGCACGCGCCGTCGGCCTCGAAATCGGGGCCGTCATTCGCCGGGGCGTCGAGTCCCGAAACACAGTCATCACAACTGTCGCCATCCATGTCGCGACAGCGCAGCGGGTCGTGCGGGAAGTTATCCTGAGCGTCGGGAACTGTGTCGTTGTCGTCGTCCGGATCCCCCGCGTCGCAGCTGCCGTCCCCGTCGGTGTCGAGACCGTCGTTGGGCGGGGAATCGGCACCGGAGGCACAGTCGTCGCACGTGTCGCCGTCGAGGTCGCGGCAACGGAATCCGTCCAGGGAAAACGCGTCGTCAACGTCGAACACGTTGTCGTTGTCGTCGTCCGCGTCCCCGGCGTTGCAGGTACCGTCCGCATCGGTATCGAGTCCGTCGTTCGCCGACGCGCTGGAGCCTGACGTGCAGTCATCGCAGGTGTCGCCGTCGAGGTCGTGGCAGCGGAAGCGATCGAGCGGGAAGTTGTCCTGGGCATCGGCAACGGTGTCGTTGTCGTCGTCCGCGTCACCCGGGTTGCAAACGCCGTCGGCGTCGGTGTCGAGGCCGTCGCTCCCGGGCGCGTCCGTACCTGAGGCGCAATCGTTGCAACTATCCCCGTCCGCGTCGCGGCAGCGAAACGGATCGGTCGGCCAGCCGTCCTGGGTGTTCGGAACCGCGTCTCCGTCGAGATCGCCATCGCCGGCATCGCAGAGCCCGTCGCCGTCTTGGTCCGGGCCGTCGGTGGCAGGGTCGAAGGTTCCGAACTCCTCGACCCAAATCACGGCGTCATCGAGTCGGAGCGTCGTCGCTTCGTCGGTGCGATTCTTTTTGTTGTTGTGCGTCCCGATGATGATCGGGTGCGTACCAATTTCGAGGACTCCCAAGTCGGCGGCGAGGACCTGCCAACCTGTCGTCGGTGTCGGTCCATTATTGCCGTCACCATTGAGGCGCACGATCCAGTCGTTGGGTGCGACCCCGACGAGCGCGCCATCTACCGATAAGAGCAGCTCGCTGTACTCGTCCAGCTCGTAGTGCGGCGTCTGCGAAAGGTTGTAGCGGACGGACAGGTGCACGAATTTGGGCTCGGCCAGAACGAGGTTGATTCGCCACCCGCCCGAGATGCCGAAGACGGTAGTATTGTCGATCCCGCCGAGATCGACACGAAGTCCTCCGCCGACGAACCCGTTCGAGGATGACCACTGCCCGCTGGCGTAGTTCGGCGACGAAGCTCCGCGGAACGCGTCGTCGAGGTAGGCGAAGCCCTGGGCGTCGGAGGCGAAGCTCGCGTTGACCGCGGCCTCTTCGCCGCGCCGGCAGTCCTCGCAGCTGTCGCCGTCAGAGTCTCCGCACTGCGACGAATCGAAGGGTTCCGAATCCGACAGGTCCGGAGCACCGTCGTTGTCGTCGTCGGGATCGCCGGCGTCACACAGACCGTCCTTGTCGAAATCGACCCCATCGTCGGGTGGATCGTCGGAACCGAACGTGCAGTCGTCGCAGGTGTCGGCGTCCACGTCACGACAGCGCAGCGGATCGGTGGGCCAGCCATCCTGTCCGTCGGGAACCTGATCGTTGTCGTCGTCGGGATCGCCCGCATTGCATTGACCGTCGGCATCGGAATCGAGTCCGTCGCTCGCCGGAGAGTCGGCCCCGGAAGCACAGTCGTCGCACGAGTCGGCATCGACGTCGCGGCAACGGAAGCGGTCGAGCGGCCAGCCGTCTTGCGCGTCGAGCACGTTGTCGTTGTCGTCATCGGGGTCGCCCGCGTTGCACAGGCCGTCAGTGTCGGTATCGGTACCGTCGCCGGCGGGCGCACTAGTCCCAGACACACAGTCGTCGCAGGTGTCCGAATCGACGTCGCGGCAGCGGAAGCGGTCGAGTGGCCAGCCGTCAGCGGCGTCGGGAACCGCGTCGTTGTCGTCGTCGGGGTCGCCCGTATTGCACTGGCCGTCGGCGTCACTGTCGATTCCGTCGTTTGCGGGTGCCGCGGTACCGGACACGCAGTCGTCGCAAGTGTCCGCGTCGACGTCGCGGCAACGCAGAGGATCGGTGGGCCAGCCGTCCTGGGCATCCGGAACGGTGTCGTTGTCATCGTCGGGGTCGCCCGCATTGCACTGGCCGTCGGCGTCCGTGTCGGTGCCGTCGTTGGCAGGACTGCTCGTTCCGGACGTGCAGTCATCGCAAGTATCGGTGTCGACGTCTCGGCAGCGGAAGCGGTTGGTCGGGAACGAATCCTGGGCATCCGGAACGGTGTCGTTGTCGTCGTCGGGGTCGCCCGCGTTGCACAGCCCGTCGCTGTCAAAGTCGAAGCCGTCGCTTCCCGGAGCGGCAGTACCGGAAACGCAGTCGTCACAGGTGTCGCTGTCGACGTCTCGGCAGTGGAACGGATCGAACGGGGCGGAATCCTGGGCATCCGGAACGGTGTCGCCGTCGTCGTCGGTATCGCCGGCGTCGCACAGCCCATCCTCGTCCCAGTCGTCACCGTCGCTGTCGGGGCTCGAGGTACCCGAGGCGCAATCTTCGCAGGTGTCCGAATCCGAGTCTCCGCAAATGAACGGATCGAACGGCGCGGAATCGCAGTCGTCGCCGACTGTATCCCCGTCGGAATCGAGTTGCAGGGGATTGAAAACCGTCGGGCAATTGTCGTTCGGGCCGCAGACGACATCTTGGTCGGAATCGTCACACGGGCCCTTGTAGATCGTGAACTCGTCCTGGACCGTTCCGGTCGAGTCGAGGAAAGCCGCGTCCAGGCGCGGGCCGTCGATGTCGATTACCAGCGAGCCGAGCAAGTTGAGTGAGATCGCCATCACGGGGTGGTCGAGTGGCCCGCCGGTGATTTGCCCCGACGAGCCGGCCACCGCGTGGACCGCTCCCTCGTGGGGCTCGGGTCCGATCGTCGTCTTGTGGTAGTAGCCGTCACCGCCGACCCGACCGTCCCCGCCCTGTACCAGGTGCAGTGCGGGACTCCATGTCGCGGAGAGACCGTAGTGTCCGTCGATCAGGTAGGAACGCTCATAGGAATGGCTGTGCCCGGTCAGCGTCAGATCGACGCCCCAGTCCTCGAGAATTGGCAGCACGTTCTGGCGCATCTGGATCAGCTCCAGATCGAGGTTGTTCGTGTTGTCCGAGTTGTGCGAGCCGCGCGAGTAGACCGGGTGATGGAACACGACGATCGTCCAGTCCTCGCTGGTGGTGGCCAGGTCCTGCTCGAGCCAGGTCAGCATCGGCGAGCCGATCGCGCGGCTGACGTCGTAGGAATTCAGAACGATGAAATGAACGTTGCCGTAGTCGAACGAGTAGTAGGCCTCGGTCGCCGACGGGATACCTCCCGATTCCGAGAGTCTCGGGAAGGTGAAGATCTCGTAGTACGGGCCGCTTTGATTGTTCGAGTTCGCGCTGTACCCGTCGTGATTTCCAAATGTGGACCACAGCGCGGTCTGACGCAGCGTCGTGGGGAACATGTCGAAGACCGCGGCTTGGTAATCGTCGTCGGTTCCGTCGGGGTAGGCGTTGTCTCCGAGCATCAGCCATACGTCGGGGGCTTGGCCGCCGGAGTAGGTCGCGTAGGCATCTCGCACCGCGACGACGTTCGCGTTGGCGGTGCCGGAGTCGCCGAGGACCCACAGCCGTGTGGGGCGCGGAGTACCGGCAACCGGATGTGTGACGAACGAGTAGCTCGGATCGCCGCCGGCGAGGATCTTGGATGTCGTGCCGACCGCGTAGTAATAACGAGTATCCGGGGAAAGGCCGCTGACCACGATCTCGTGGTTCGTTTTGGGGGTGCTGTTCGAGGCACTCCCGGTCCACGTTCCTGGGGCGGCCCCCCAAACGACCTCGGAGGCGGTTGCTGCGGCGGTCCGCCAGCGCACGACGATGCTCGTCGGGGTGGTCCGTTGGAGATAGGGCCCGCGGGTCAGGGTCGCGGTCAGGGGTTCGGCGGACTCGACATCGGCGGCCGCCGACGGGCCGACCGGAATCTCGTCAGTCCACGGAAGCCCCGCTCGAACCGGCGCCAGGCAGACGCTGAGCGCGCAAAAAGCGCCCATAAGCCATGGCATTCGCCGCATAACCCCCCACGTCTACTGTTGGCGCCGACCCCCGCGGCCAGGGTCGGGGAGCCGGCCGTCCCGCCCCGGCACGCTCATGTATACGCGATTTTCCGGTCTCGCCAACCAAAGACTCTCACGAAGATCCCGATTCCGGGCTAAACTGAGGAGGTTTCCGGGAAAAACCCGAGGAGTATCCCTTTTGAAATGGTCGTGGCGCCTGGGGCGGATCGCCGGCATCGACGTGTTCGTCCATGCCACGTTCCCGATCCTCCTGGCCTGGGTCGGATTCTCCGAGTACACCCAGAGCCAATCCTGGTCCGGGGCTCTCGTCGGAATCCTCTTCATCTTGGTCTTGTTCGCAATCGTGGTCTTGCACGAGCTCGGGCACGCG
>JANNRU010000673.1:0-8012 GCA_031401755.1 Acidobacteriota bacterium
CCCAGAAACAGGCTGCCAGCGTCGCCCATGTAAATGCGCGCCGGTTCGAAGTTGTAGCGAAGAAATCCTAGACAGGCCCCGGCCAAGGCCGCGAGCATCGAGGCCACCCCGTCGCCGCCATTCCACAGCGCGACCGCATACAGGATCGCCGCCGCGACCATTGCGGTGCCGGCGGACAGCCCATCCATGATGTCGATCAAGTTGAACGCGTTGGTCACCGCCAGGAGCCACACCACCGACAACGGCAGAGCGATCCAGACCGGCAGCACCGCGAGCTTGATGTGGATCCCCGACTTGACCAGCACAAGGACCGCAACCCCTTGTCCCGCGAGTTTCGTCCACGGCCCGAGTTGCCCGAGGTCGTCGACCAGGCCGAGTAAGACGACGATCGATCCGGCAAGGAGCAGTCCAAGCACGGCCGCATCGAATCGGATCGTCAACGCGATCGAGAGCAGGAATGAAAGATAGATCGCCAAGCCGCCCAGGTACGGGACTGGCTCGCGGTGGTTCTTGAGCCGTCCGTCCGGGGAATCGACGATACCGAAGCGGATCGCGGCCTCGCGCAGGCGCGGAGTCAGAATCCACGCGAGGAGCGCGGCGAGCAGGAAACTGGAGAGATGCCAAAGCCATGCTGGAAACACCGATCTTGCCCTCGCGTCGCGCTAGCCGCGTTCGGCGCGCTGGCCTCCCGCTCCTGAACTTCGTCCCATCGCTCCCGGCTGTCCAGTGACCTGGAATAGGCACTCGAGCGGCTCGCTGGCGAAACGCTTCTCGTTCAAATACCGGCCCCCCCGGGCCCGAGCCACCCCGGCCACGCGTCCGGTGACAGGAAGTTCGCGATCGACCCGACGCAGCGACGCAGCGACGCAGCGACGGCGCGGGAATTGGTCAACTCCGGCAGGACATCCGGTCGATCGGTCGGAGCGCCCGCGACCGTACTCCCTGAGATGCCGGAAGTGAGGGCGACCCCACGAGCGTACCTTCGCCGCCACCGAAAGCCCCGCCAAGTTCCACGCGGTGCGAGCGATCGGGCGCCAACGTGGACAGCCGTCGTAAGCCGTCCACCCTATATAAGAATTGACCGGCACCGGAACCCCGGATTGCTCCGGTCCCGAGACTTGGGGGACGGGAACGGGAACGTGGACCTGACGGCGACCCGCTGCATGGGAAACCAGGCAAAGGTTCATCGGTTCCGGGCTGCCCGAAGGCTCGGGTGGGATCGCCCCGCGGCCATGTCGGCATTATACCTATTCTGTGCAAATGCGTTCGGGAGTTGCCCGCGACACGGTAGGGGCCACGAGCGAGCTAGGCCGTGGGACCGTGGGGGCCGTGATGGTCACCTTCCAACCCGAACACGACCTGACCGACCGCCTGTCGCGAATCGCCGATCAGGTCGCCTGGTGCTGGATCGTCGACAACGCGTCGAGCGGAGTCGCCAAGACATTTGTCGACCGGACTCCATGCACCGGGCGCGTGACCTTGCTGACCCAGGAACGGAATCTCGGACTGGCGGCCGCGCTCAACGTCGGGATCGCCGCGGTCCGCGAACGCGGCCTCGATTGGGCCCTGCTCCTCGATCAAGATTCCGAGGTCGAACCGGGGCTCGTCGACGCGCTTGCTGTCGCCCTGCGCGGGGCCGGCCCCGATCCCCCAATCGCCGTCATCGGCTCGAACTATCCAGGCTCGGGTGTTCCTGCCGCTGCCGGTGGCGGACGCGGCTTCGTCGACCGGCCGACGGTGATCAGCTCGGGCAGCGCGGTGAGTCTCTCAGCGATCGCGAAGATCGGCGGAATGCGCGAGGACCTGTTCATCGACTACGTCGACCACGAGTTCTGCTTGCGCTCCCGTGCCCGCGGTCACCGGGTGATCTTGGCGACCGATCCGAGGCTGGGGCACCAGATCGGCCAGGTGACCGACCACGCGTGGGGCGGTCACCGGGTTCGTTCGAGCCACCACGCTCCGGTCCGTCGGTACTATCGGGCGCGCAACCAGCTGCTCGTCTATCGATCGCTCGGATGGCGCGAGCCGAGCTGGATGTTTCGGGACGCGTGGATCGGAATGAAAGCTTGGGTCCAGATGCTCCTGGTCGAAGGCGAGCGGGTCACGAAGGTCCGCGCCATCGTGCGCGGGATCCGGGACGGACTGTGCGGTCGATCCGGTCCGGCTGTCCCATCGTGAGGGACGCATCTTCATTGACCGTCCAGGTCCTGCTTTCGACGTACAACGGGGAGGCTTTCCTGGCGCCGTTGCTCGAGAGTGTCCTGGCGCAAGACCACCCGGCGGTCGCCTTGCTCGTACGCGATGACGGGTCGAGCGATCGTACGCTCGAGCTACTCAAGCCTCATGCGAAACAGGGTCGGATCCAATTGCTGGCCGGCTCCCGACTTGGCGTCTCGGCCAGCTATTTCGAGCTGCTCGAGCGGTCGGATCCTCAAGCCGCCTTCGTCGCGTTCTGCGATCAAGATGACGTCTGGCTTCCGGACAAACTCTCACGAGCGGTGGTTCGGCTCCAGGCGGCGGGTCATGGACCGCGTCTGTACTGCGGCCGTCAAACGCTCGTCGACGCGGCGCTCCATCCGCTTGGGCGGTCCCCAGGGCTCCGTCGGCAGCCTGCGCTCGGTAATGCGCTGGTAGAGAACGTCGTCACCGGTTGCACCGCCGTGATGGACTCCGCCGCTCGCGACCGGCTCAACTATGCCCGCCCGCGATCGGCCGTGCTCCACGATTGGTGGGCCTACCTCGTCGTCTCGGCTTTCGGGAAAGTGCTGTTCGACGACGATGCGCGGGTGCTCTATCGCCAGCACGGGGGCAACGTCGTCGGCTGTGAGCGGTCGTGGGCGCGAAGTTGGTCCCGCCGCGTCGCACGCAGACGCCTTGCGGCCGGCCGGCTCGTGCTCGACGAACAGGCCAGGGAGTTCCGTGATCTCCACGGTCCCGATCTGCTCCTCGCCGAGCGCACGTTGCTCGATCGATTCCTGGCCCGACGTCGCAGTTGGCTTGCCGGACTGGGATATGCGCTCGCCCCCGATGTCTTCCGCCAGGGACGCGTGGACGATCTGGTCCTGCGCATGATGATCGCGCTCCGGCGAATCTGATACGGCGGAACTCTGCCCCTCGGGCCGTCAGGGACTCGACGCGGACCGCAGGCGTGCTTCGATGCGTTGCACCCTCGCTGGTGCGGGGCGCATCATGCCGATCTCGTAGGGCGTTTCGAACGGATAGTCCGACCAGGCGCGCGCGGACTGGTCGAGCTCGTCGAGCAATCGCCGAATGCGCCGCGCGTCCGGGGCGCCCGGCATCTCGGTCAAGCTTGCGGCGAGCAACAGACGGGGCGCCACCGCCTCGGGTTCGAGCACGCGGGCGCGCTCGGCAGCGTTCATCGCACCGGTGGCGTCAGCCGTGTCCAGCAAGAACGCGGCGAGCTCGAGCGGCAGCGAGGCATCGAACGGCGCGCGCGACTCGGCCGAGAGATAGGCTTGACGCGCTCGCTCCCGACTCGCTGCATCGCGAAACAGCATGCGGCATCCCGCGGCCTCCACGCGAGCGAGCTCACGCCAGGCGGCGGACCGATTCGGCCCGACCGCCACCCCCTGCTCGGCCGCGCGCCGCGCATCCGCATAGCGATCGAGGGTCCACGGCGCCTTGTCGTTCAGAGCCGCCGTGACGGTTGCCGACCACGCATCCGCGCTCAGCGGGATCAGGGTTCGTGCTCGATCGGGGGACTCGCCGCGGACGAGAGTCCGCCAGCCGAGATAGGGAGCCAGATCGCCGATCACGAACAGCGGTAGCAGCAAGAAGGCCACGCTGAGGCGAAAGCGGAGGGAAGCCGACCGGCGCATGTAGGGCTCGCGGAATACGAGTGATCCCACCATGGCCGCGCCGAGAACGTAGATCGCCGGGCACGCACTCAGATCTTCGACTGCGGCTTGACCGACCCAGGCGACGAGCGCGGCCGCGATGCCTGCACGAGCGGTTCTCGACTGCCCCTGGACCCGTTGAAGCCAAGCCTGCCTTGCGACCAAGAAGCACATCCCCGCGATCGCGGCACCCCCGAGGAGGCCGAACTCGACCCAGACGCGCAGCAGGTCGGAGTGCGGCGTCGAGAAGCGCTTGTCGAAGCGCAGCGGTGGTTCACCGTCATCGAATCGCACCCGATCGGTTTCGATCGCAAACTGCCCCGGCCCGCTGCCGGTCCAGGGTCGTTCCAGGAGCATGGTGATCGACGCGTGCCAGATTCGCACCCGGTGGTAACGGAACGGATCGCGCTCTTGCAGTCTCCAGACGATCACGGTCGTGGCGATGAGCGCCAGTAGCGTGACCCCGATGGCGCACCGACGACGAACGGTCGGCGTCATTCGCGGTCCGATGAGAGCGACCAGCGCAGCCGCACCCAAAACGAGACCCACTCCGGCACCACGAGATCCCGTCAAGCCGATGCCGCAGATCGCGGCAACGGCCAACCCAAACCGCAGCCAGCGTCCCCGCCGACTCGTTCCGTCATCGGAAGCACCGGCGAGCCCGATCAGCGCGACGGCCACAAGCCATGCCGCGAGGTGGTTCGGATTCAGAAACGAACCAGCGGGGCGTGCGTCGCCGGCGATGCGCTGTCCGAAGGCGAGAACAACCTGCGCGATCCCGACTAGCCCCAAGGGCAGCGCGAGTGCGCGCAGACCCGATTCGCCTTCCCGCGCGACGAGCCAGACGATCGCGGCGAACACGGCGAACTCGACGACGACGAGCGCGGCGGCGAATCGATAGGGCGCGATGAGCGCGCTCCATCCCATGACCCCGAGGACGAGCACGAAGGCCCAGGCGATCGCGGTCGGGAGTCCGGCCCGCGGCCGCGAGTCGAGCAACCCGGCGATGATGAGCACGACGACGAGGCCGTGCCAGAGGACCAAGAGGGTCGGCTCCGCCCCGCCTTCAGTCCAGCCGCGGCCGGCCGTGGTCGACGGCCACGGAATCGGGAGAGCCGGGATCAAGAGCAGGAATTGAAGTGACAGCCGGCGGATCGCCTGCGGGATCATCACGGTTTCCCGCCGCCGAACGACTCCTGGGATTGGAGGCCGATTTGATCCCTGAACTCGGCGTAGGGCCGCCGCATCGGATAGAGGCGAGCCGCTTCGCGAGCATCGGTGTAGGCCCCGGGAAGATCGCTCCGGCCCAGGCGTGCGCGAGCGCGAAGGTATCGCGCGTAGGCTCTGTCCGGCGCGAGCGCAACCGCGCGAGTCGCCGCGCCGAACGCCAGTTCTCGCAGCTCGACGTCGATCTGCGCGGCGGAGTCCGGAGTCGACAGCGCGATCTCCGCGAGCAGGATTGGACCCTCGGCACTCCATGGCGCCCAGCGAGCGGCGCGAGCGGCCGCGTGCGCCGCCCCCTGAAGATCTCCCGACCGCGCGGCGTGGCGGGCCTGTTCGAGCGCTTCCGATGCTCGCCCGGCGACAGAGATGACGGTCACTGCGACCAGGACGACCGCGAATCTCGGCAACGCCCACCACGCCCGTAACGATCTGGAGGCTCGAGGAAATTCATCGAACGGGTCGTCCGGCGGCGGGGCGAACATCGACCCTCGAACGATCGCGGCGGTCCACAGGACTGACGGCAGGTGGGCGGTGAAATCGCCAAGGCTGTGCAGCGCGAATGCGCCGAGTCCAATAGCGGCTCCGTGCTCGAGGGGCGACCGGGCCGTGCACCAGCCCACGAGCGGCCCGAGGAACACAAAGAAGAAGGCTAGAACCGCCAGCAGACCCACCGGCAGTCCGAGTTCGGCGACCAGTTCGAGCGGGAGGTTGTGGGCGTGGCGTGTTTCATTATCTCCTGGACCCCGGTACCGCGGGTAGGCTTCGGCAAAGCCCCCCACACCGACCCCGGCCCACGGGTGATCCGCGATCATCTCCAGGGCCACCCCGGCGTTCGCCGCTCGCAGCCTGAGCGGCCCCCGCGAAGACTCCAGGTCCAGCGCCGCGAGTCCCCGCCAAGCAATCGCTGCCACGAGCACCAAGCCAAGGATCGCGATTCCCAGCGACAGGAGGCGACGCGCGCTCGATTGTCGACCGGCGATGACCGCGAGCACGAGCGCGCCCAACAACGCGCCGGCCCCAGTGACCGAACGCGTGGCCAGGATCCCGGCCAGCCCGATGATCGTGGCAAATCCGAGCGCAAATCGTAGCCTGCCGCGACCGGCGATCGCTGCTCCCGCCAGCATCGGCACGGTGAGTCCGAGGAACCCGGCCAATGCCGCAGGTGTCGGAAACAACGCGAACGCGCGTCCCTCGAGCGCCCGTTGGACGAGGGCCTCACGGCGCGAATCCATACCGAGCTCCGCCGCGGCGGCGGCTACGTGATCGAGTCCCACCGCGACCTGATACAGGCCGTAGAGCGCGACGGCGGAGACCGCGACTCCGAGGGAGGCGACCAACGCCGGCTGAGCCGCGCGTAACACGCGATTGTCCATGGAGAGTCGGGCCATGACCAGGGCCATCGCGACCAGTGCGAAGGGCTCGACGACCAATCCCACTGCCGGGGAGGCTAGACCCAGCGGCACCACGGCGAGGAGCAAAAGACTCATCAGCGCCGCTTCCCGACCATCGGCGGTGTCCGCACGGACGAGAGCCCAAAGCAGGACCAGGGCGGCGCAGGCCATCGCCGACTGTCCCCGCGTCTCGGGGGGCAGAAGTGCCAGTAGCAGGATCAGAAGTGGCGGGAACAGGATCTGGACAGGCGGGACCGAGCGCGGCGGACGCTTCGCAATGCGCGCGACGACGATCAATCCGGCGAGGCGGAGAAGCGACCGTTTGCCAGAACGATGTCGCGATCGAACTCGAAGCGCGAACTGGCGTCGATGTCGGCGCCGGGTACGCCGTCCCTACCGAAAGACTCGATCGTGTAGTCCCCCGTCGGCGACGCGACATAGCCGAGCTCGCGACCCCAATGATCGCTGATCGGTAACACATCGCTTTGATAGGGAACCAGGACCGGGACGAGAGCGGCAAGGCCTCCGGTATCATCGGGGAGAAAATTATTGTCGACGACGTAGGCCTCGATCGTCCGGCCGATCGTGCGCATATCCGCCATGGTGGCCCGTTGCTTCGCCCGGTCCAGGGCTCCAGCGAGGGCAACGATCGACAGAGCGGAGACGATACCGAGGATGACAACGACGACCAGCACCTCGACCAGGGTGAAGCCGCACGAGTAATCGTCGTTCAGTCGATCGATTCTTGCTCGGGTCCGCGCTCTCATGGATTCTCCCACGATAACAGAGACGCGGGGGGGGGCGGAGCCCCCCAGCGAGAATTTTCAAAAAGAAGGATGTACACACGTTCCCACCCAATGGGGATGGAGGGACTTGGTTGGTACCACTACCACCCAACTTCCTGCGCTGGAATCATCCAATTCGGCCTTGATTTCACCCCAAAAGAAGGCAGCGGAGATGTATGACCAAAAACCAGGCCTATGGTTGGGCACTAATGGCATTTTCGACCCACAAAACTTATCACTGCAGCTTTAAGGAAGGTAACAGGGTTTCGGGGTTCCCCGTTTTGAGGTGACGCGGGCTAACACCTTCGGGACCGTGCGGAACCCTTTTAACCCAAAACTATGCAAAGTAGGTAACATCGAATTTTGCGGAAATAGTATGTAACGCATTTCCAACAGAAGTATTTTCAGCACTACTTTCCACTGGTGATCCCAAACGTCCTCATGAGGATGGAAAGGGAGGGGGTTCTAGGCCCTCAATTAACGGTGTTACGTACTTTACGATAGTATGTAACACAAATGGATCCATGATACAGCCACCATTTTACAGAACCGAGCACTAAAAATCCAAACAGATGAGCCTTGTTGCATCACCCTTTTGTACCTTGGTGCGCGTCACCTCAAAACTGGGAGTTTTTGAAGGTGGCCTGGCTGCTTAGGGTGCAGCAGGGCACGAAACAAACCATGGATATTGGTGCGGCTGTGGTTCGTATGGTCCGAAAACCAACCGAAAGAACCGGCGAAGTGTGGGACGGGGG
>JANNRU010000674.1:0-3187 GCA_031401755.1 Acidobacteriota bacterium
CTGTCGGCCAGCGCAGGACTTGACGACCTGTCCGTGATTCGGCATTGAGTGCCCGCCGGGCGCCCGGCGAATCCCGAAGTTATATTCCCCGGACGGTGCCGCGGGCCGATCGCGGCGATGCAGGAGTTTCGACCCATGTGTGGAATCGTCGGCTACATCGGCCCGAAGGACCCGGTCGAAGTCGTGATCGAGGGGCTGCGGCGCCTGGAATATCGCGGATACGACTCCGCCGGGATCGCGATTGTGGATGCCGCGGGGGAGTTGTCGATCCGCCGCGCGCCGGGAAAGCTGCGCGACCTCGAAAAAGTGATCGCCGCCCGACCGATCTCTGGCCGCTACGGTCTCGGTCACACCCGCTGGGCCACCCACGGCCGTCCATCCGAAGAAAACGCGCACCCGCACCGGGATTGCAGCGGCCGCATCGTGGTCATTCACAACGGCATCATCGAGAACTATCTCGAACTGAAACGAGAGCTCGAAGGTCGCGGCCATCGCTTCGTAACCGAGACCGACACCGAGATCGTGGCCCATGCGATCGAAGAGCAGTTGAAGGTTCACGGCGGAGACCTGGTGACGGCGTTTCGCGCCGTGCTTCCGCGCCTGCGCGGAATCTATGCGCTGGTCGCGCTCAGCGCCGACGAACCAGAGATGATCGTCGCCGCGCGCCTCGGTCCTCCGCTCGTCGTCGGCTTCGGTGAAGGCGAGTACTTCGTCGCCTCGGACATCCCCGCGATCCTCGCGCACACCAAACGTATGGTGTTCATGGAGGACCACGAAACCGTCGTGTTGCGCGCCGATGGCGCCACGTTTCTCGATGCCGGCGGTAACTCGGTCACGCGCCAACCCGTCGACGTGCCGTGGGACCCGATCATGGCCGAAAAGGGCGGCTACAAACATTTCATGCTCAAGGAGATCTACGAGCAACCGCGCGCCGTCCGCGACACGCTGCTCGGGCGGGTCTCCCTCGAGTCGGAACAGATTCTTCTCGAGGAGATGGAGCTGTCGGATGACGCGCTGCGACAGATCGACCGAGTGGCGATCATCGCCTGCGGTACTTCGTGGCATGCAGGCCTGGTCGGCAAGTTCCTAATCGAGCGCCTGGCGCGTTTGCAGGTCGATGTCGACTATGCCTCCGAGTTTCGCTACCGCGAGCCGATCGTCGACGAGCGCACGCTGGCCGTCTTCATCAGTCAGTCGGGTGAGACGGCCGACACGCTGGCCGCACTGCGCGAATCGAAGGCTCGCGGGGCCAAGCCGCTCGCGATCTGCAACGTCCGAGGTTCGATGCTCACCCGCGAAGCGGCCGGGACCCTCTACACTCACGCCGGTCCCGAAATCGGCGTCGCCTCGACAAAGGCGTTCACGAGCCAGCTCGTCGCGTTGGTGCTCCTGTCGCTCAAGCTCGGACAAGTGCGCGGAAGGCTCGACCAGTGCACGTTTCTCGATCTCGTGCGGCAGCTCTATCACATTCCCGCGCAAATGGAACAGTTCCTGCTCGAGGAGGATCGGATCCAAGCGCTGGCGAAGACCTTTCAGAGCCACCGCGATTTTCTCTATCTCGGACGCGGCGTGAACTATCCGATCGCCCTCGAGGGAGCGCTGAAGCTCAAGGAAATCTCCTACATCCACGCCGAGGGCTATCCCGCCGGCGAGATGAAACACGGACCGATCGCGCTGATCGACGAGTCAATGCCGGTGGTCGCGATCGCCCCGCGCGACGGTGTCTTCGAGAAGATGCTGTCGAACGTCTCCGAGGTGAAAGCCCGCTCGGGTATCGTTATCGCTGTCACCGACGACGCACATTCGGATCTCGTCGATCGCGCCGATGAAACGATCGTGGTCCCGAAAACCCACGAGTTGCTCGCGCCGCTACTGATGGTGTTGCCGCTGCAGCTCCTGGCCTATCACATCGCATTGCTGCGCGGCTGCGACGTCGATCAGCCTCGGAATCTGGCCAAGAGCGTCACGGTCGAGTGAGCCTGCGGGTGACGACATGGCCCCGCCACCCGTTGCTCGTCGCGCTGCTTTCCGTTGCGCCCTCGGCCGAGGTCGGTCCCGTGGCGGTTCCGCCCAGCGCGCCGGCACCGACGATGGCCGAGGTTCTCGCCGCCTCTCCGCCAACAGACTGGAGACGCCTCGACCCCGAGAACACGCTGTATCTCGAACTGGCCGGCGGGCGGGTGGTCATCGACCTTGCGCCCGGATTCGCGCCAAACCACGTGGCCAACGTCAAGACGTTGGCGCGCGCGAAATACTTCGACGGCTTGACGATCAACCGTGTGCAAGACAACTACGTCGTGCAGTGGGGCGACGCGGATGCGGAAGACCCCGCCAAGGCCCGTCCTCTTGCCGACGCCAAGGCATCACTCGCGGCGGAATTCGATCGACCCGCAAGCGACGATCTGCCCTTCTGGCGACTCCCGGAAGCCGACGCCTACGCGCCCGAGATCGGATTCGCAAGCGGTTTCCCCGCGGCGCGCGATGCTCGGACAGGGCGAGCGTGGCTTGCCCACTGTTATGGAATGGTCGGGGCAGGTCGTGGTAACGCCCCCGAGAGCAACGGTTCGGAGCTGTACGTGGTCATCGGCCATGCGCCAAGACACCTGGACCGCAACGTCACGTTGGTCGGCCGCGTCGTCCAGGGCATGGACCGGCTCTCAATCTTGCCGCGTGGGACGGGAGCGATGGGCTTCTATGAAGAGCCAGAACAGCGCGTACGGATCCGCTCCGTTCGCGTCGCAGCCGATCTTCCCGAGGCCGAACGCGCCGACCTGGAGATCTTGCGCACCGACACGAAGAGTTTCCAGTCGCTCGTCGAGTCCCGCCGAAACCGCCGCGAAGACTGGTTCATCTATCCGGTCGGACGAATCGAGCTTTGCAATGTTCCAATTCCGGTACGCGTGCGAGCGGCGGCGGCGAATCGGCCCACTGCGGCGACCGCACCGAACTAGTTCCGGTCAGTCGCTTGCGGTCCACACCCCTCGGCTCTGAAGAGCTTGAACATTCGCGTCAAGGATCACGGTGTCCGCCAGCCGTCGCACGACGCAAGCCGACGGGCGGATTCTCGACGTCAAACACGGCACCCGATCGTTGCCGTGCCAGGCACGAATCAGCTCCCCCACATCGTCCCCGCCGAGAAGCTGCCGCGCCGACGTGCTGCCGGTCATTCTGCCGTTCATCTCGAAAC
>JANNRU010000675.1:0-12765 GCA_031401755.1 Acidobacteriota bacterium
CTGGCGATGAGCGAGCCGGGGATCGTGGTCAGCGGGAACCAGGCCAGGATCGTCAGCGGGTGCTCGGTCCGCGAAAGCCCGCGGATCGTGATGTAGGCCAAACCGGACATCAAGGAGCCGCAGAGCCCGATCACGGCGGCACCGCGCAAATCGCCCTGAGGTCCGACGATCAGCGCCACGCCGGCGAGCGCACCGACGACGAGCGGCCAGTGCGCGATTGGCGTCCTCTCGCCGAGCAGCAGCGGCGCGAGCAGCGCGACGAACGCCGGATGAGAGTACTGCAGGAGGACGGCGTCTCCGAGCGGAAGATGCTGAACCGACCAGAAGTAACAGGAGAGCGCCCCGTAGCCCAGCAGTCCGCGAACGAGGAGCATGCCCGTGCGCCGGCCGAAGATCGGAACCCGGCGCCAGCGAGCTAGGCCCAGGAACAGCGCGGTCATCAGCAGGCCACGCGACAGCACCACCGCCTGGGCCGGCGAGTTCGCCAACCACAACTTGACGCTTGCCGCCATCGCGGCAAAACAGAACGCCGATCCGGCCATCAACCACAGCCCCGATCGCTCGCTTTCGGCCGGGCCGTCGGTCGACGGCGCCCGCCAAACATCCCCGAGTCCCGTCAGCAACAACGACCGCGAACGGATGAAAAAGGTGCCTGTCCCCATTTTCTACAACAGCAGGCGGCCGAGGAGAGCGGGGCCTTCGTAGACCAAGCCGGTGTAGATCTGGACCAGGCTGGCGCCGGCGGTGCGCTTGGCGTCGTGGTCGGCGCGGGTCATCACACCGCCGCAGCCGATGAGTGCGAGCGCGGGGCCGGCGTGGTGGCGGATGCGGGAAAGGATTGCGGTGCTCGGCGCGGTGAGGGCCGCGCCGCTCAGGCCGCCGGGCTCGGCCGCGAGCGGGGAGCGCAGGTCGGGCCGAGCCACGGTGGTGTTGGTGGCGATTACGCCATCGACGGTCGAGTCGAGGATCGCATCGATCGTCTGCTCGAGGTCGCGCGCCTCGAGGTCCGGTGAGAGCTTGACCCACAACGGGATCCGTCGGCCAAGCCGAGTGGCCTGCTCGTCGCGACAGGCCCGCACCCTGGCCAACAGTGGCTTGAGGTGGCGAGCCTCCTGCAAACGGCGCAGCTCGGGCGTGTTGGGCGAACTAATGTTGACGACGAGATAATCGGCTCGTGCGGCGAAGACCTCGACCAGGAACTCGTAGTCGTCAGCCGCGCGCTCGATCGGGGTGTCGCGCTGCTTGCCGAGGTTGACGCCGAGGACGAATCCCGGTGGGCGCGTTCCGGCAAGACGGTTGGCGACGAACGCCGCGCCGCGGCTGGGGAAGCCGAGGCGGTTGATCAGGGATCGATCCTCGGCCAAACGAAACACGCGCGGCCGTGGGTTTCCCGGCTGCGGCCGCGGCGTGACCGTGCCGATCTCCACGTGCCCGAACCCGAGCGCGGCGAGGCCCCGCCAACCGAGCGCGTCCTTATCGTAGCCGGCGGCGATTCCGACCGAGTTCCGAAAGCCGAGCCCCAGTAGCTCGACAGGGACGCCGCTCGCTTTGCCAATCCCAGACAGGCGCCGCAGCCACGGCGAAAGGACCGGCAGCGCCCCCGCGACCCGCAGCAGGTTCAACGTCGCGCCGTGCGCCCACTCCGGGTCGAGCCGAAACAACCACCCGCGCAACGACGAATACCGCATCTCCCGCATCGTAGCGGCAGATCGAAAATGGGGACAGGCACCGTGGGGCCCCCGCGAGCAGCCGGTTGCGCGGCCCGCTAACCTAGGCCGCGGTCGTCACCGCGGGGCCCGGGCAATCGCGCGGGCCATGCCGCTAGGGGACGCAGAGGAGAGCGGTGATCGTGATCGGCCCGCGTTGGCCCGGCCGGCTCGCCGCAATCGCGGCCGCCGGGGTCTGTTTCGCGGCGGCCGCGCGCAAGATCTGGAGCGCGGACTTCTGGTGGCAACTCTCCGCCGGCCGCTTCATTTTCGAGCACGGGTGGCCGGTCGGCGATGTCTTCTCCTACACCGCAGCGGGCGCGCCGTGGATCGAGGCTCGCTGGCTGTATTGCCTCGCGCAGTACCTGCTGTGGAGCGCGGGAGGCGCACCGCTGGTGGTGACGGTCAAGATCGTCATCATCGCGCTGGCCTTCGGGCTCGCCGGACGCGCGGCGGGTTCGAAACACGCCACCGTCCTCGGTTCTGCCGTGACGCTCGTGGCCTTGATCGCGGCGAGCCAGCGTTTTTTCGTTCGACCCGAGATCGTGACCTATCTGTTCTTCGGCTTGTTTCTCTTGATCCTCGATCGACATCGGAGCGTCGGGGGACGAGCAATCTGGCTGCTGCCAGTCCTGCAACTGATCTGGGTCAACGCCCACCCGCTGTTCGTGTTCGGTCCGTTACTGATCGGGGCACTGCTGTTCGTCGAGGTTGTTCGCGTGCTGCTCGGCGACCGCGAGGTCTGGCGGCCCGCATTGCGTCCGCTTCGACCACTCGCCGTGGTCTTGGCCCTGACGATCGCGGTGGCCTGGATCAACCCGTGGGGCCTGCGCGGCGTGGTCTTTCCGCTCGAGCTGTTCGGCGAGCTGCGGGGCACGATCTTCAAGGAAGCGATCGGTGAGCTGCGCTCGCCATTCGAATTCGGTCTGCGTTGGATCGCGTTGCGCGCGGCGTTGCTGCTCTCCGGAGTCTGCGTCGTCGCCGCGCTGGCAAACCCGCGACACCTCGATCCTTTCTTCGGCGTGGTGCTGTTGGCCCAGGTCTACCTGGCATCGCTCTCGATCCGCAATCTTCCGTATTTCGCGCTCGCCGCGATCCCGTTCGTCGTCAAGGCGCTGGAGGACGCGCCGGCAACGCGATGGCTCGCCCAGCGACTGCCCGCGGCCCGATCGGCGATCGCGATCGGCCTCGCGCTCTTCGCCTTGTCCTACGGCTGGGCCTCGGCGACCGATCGGGCTTGGGTGCGGCAGCACGATTCCAATCGCTTCGGTTTCGGAGTCGCTGAACATCGCTACTGCATCGGTGCGTCCGAGTTCCTCGCGCGCCACCCGCCCGCCGGCCACATTTTTGGCGGTCTGTTGGAGAACGCGTACTTGATGTGGAGCGGCCATCGGGTCTTCATCGACTCGCGCCTGGAGGTTTACGGCGAGGAGCATTTCCGACGTTTTCTCGCTGTCGAGCGCGTTTCGGAGGCTTGGCGTGCGGCGGCGCGCGAGTTCGACATCGACGTCGCCGTCGTCGACCTGCAATCACCCCTGGTCGCGATCCTCGAGGAAGAGCCCGATTTCAGGCTGGTGTTCTTCGATGAGGTGACGGCCGTCTACGCTCGCGTCTCGGCCAGTTCCGATCTACCCGACCTCGACGAACGGGCCCAGTTCGACGCCCGGCTGGCCGACGTGCGCCGCCTCCTCCCGCGACCGATTGCCGGCGACCGATTGGGATGGCTCGAGCGCGCTCGCGCGCCGGGGCCGTATCTGGCGCTGACCGACTTCCTGCTGCTCCGCCAACGCGCCGACGCGGCGGCGGAGTTTCTCGCCGACGCCCAGACGGCCGCTCCGGATCTGGCCGACCTCGACTCCCGTCGAGTTGCGCTGGCCGAACTCGCCGGTGACTGGCCCCGCGTGATCGAACAGGCGCGTACGAGTCTGGCGAGCACTCCCGGCGATTCGCGAATGGAGCTTGCGCTCGGAACGGCGCTCTTTCGCGCCGGCCGAGCGAGTGAAGCGTTGCCTTGGCTCGAGCGCGCCGCGGAACGCTTTCCGGATCGTGTTGGGGTCCAGGGGCTGCTGGGCAACCTCTACGCCGGGCTCGGCCGGTTCGATCGCGCGGCCACGCAATTTGCCCGTGCGGCGGAGTTGGCCCCGGATGCAAGCGGCTGGCGCCTCGCGCTCGCCGAGGCCTGGATCCGCTCCGGGCGCCTCGAGGATGCGCGCTCGCTTCTTGACGATCTCGATCGCCGACAGCCCCACAACCCGCGGGTCGAGCGGGATCTGGCAGTCGTTCAGCACGCGCGCGGCGATCTCGAATCCGCCCGCCGTCACTTGGACGAGGCGCGGCGATTGGACCCGGACAATCGAGACCTCGACGCGCTGGCCCGGCAACTCGGGCTCCCCTGATCCGCCGTCGTCGCGATCAGCCGCTGGCCTGCTCGAGGATTCGCCCATACCGCCGATCGCGCCGTCGGTACTCGTCGATCGCCTCGGCCAGAGCGTTCGCATCGAAGTCCGGCCATTCGCGATCGATGAACACGAGCTCGGCGTAGGCGCACTCCCAGAGCAGAAAATCGCTGAGCCGCTTCTCGCCGCTGGTCCGGATCAACAGGTCGACTGGGGCGACATCGGCGGGCGAGTGCATCGCCAGGTTCAGACAACGCGTGAACGCGGCCGGGTCGGCGAGATCCTCCGGGCGCGCTCGTCGCGCCGCTTCCAGAATCGCCGCGCGGGCCGAGTAGTCGATCGCGATTCGCAAGAGGAAGCGATCTGCGGTCGCGGTCGCGGTTTCGATCTGCTCTATCGCGCGCGCCACCGATGCGGGAACGCGGTCCCGGCGGCCGATCACGCTCACGCGTAGCCCGCGCTCGACCGCATGGCGCGTCTCACGGCGCAGCCGGATCTCGAGCAGCTCCATCAGCGCGGCGACCTCGTTCCGCGGCCGCTGCCAATTGTCCGCTGAGAAGGCGTAGAGCGTCAGCGTCGTCACGCCCAATTCCGGCGCCGCCTCGAGCGTCCGGCGGACCGCAACGGCGCCGGCGCGATGACCGACCACGCGCGGAAGCCCACGGGCGGCGGCCCAGCGGCCGTTCCCGTCGAGAATGATCGCGACGTGGAGCGGGTTCGTCGGCTCGATCGTCGACACCTTAACGGCCGCGCATCGCGTGGATCACCGACTCCATGTGGTCCAGGTAGCGCTCGAGTGCGCGGCGCCCTTTGGGGGTGAGCTGATACGCAGTCCGCGGCGTGCGCCCGGCGAAGCTCTTCTTGCAGGCGACGTATCCGGCGTCCTCGAGTTTGCGGGCATGCACGCTAAGATTTCCGTCGCTCGTCCCGAGCACCTGCTTGAGATCCGAAAAGCTCAACGACTCGTTCACGGCCAACGCGCCGAGAATGCCGAGCCGCACGCGCTCGTGGACCAGGCGATCGAGGGCGTTCCCGTCGGTCAACCCGCCGGGGACCCCGCGCAACGGACGGCGCTCGTCGCGGCCGCGGGTCGCTCCCCGCGGAACCCCGCTCGCCGCGCGCTCAGCCACCGTGACGCCTCGCGATCACGAAGCCACCGACGATCTGTCCGCCGCCGAGGCCCAGCGCGAGAATCGTGTCACCCCAACCCGCCGGGCCGAGCAGCGCCGCCGCGCCGAGGATCATCAGGCCGAGTCCCATCACCGGCACCACGCGGACCGAGTGGGCACCGCCGGTGACGATTCCGGTTCCGTAGAGGGTCAGCCAGGTTCCGGGCAACAGGTCCGTCACTCCACGCTGGAACAGCACCAAGGTCAACAGCGCCCCGACGACGAGGGGCGGGCTGAGGCCAAGCAAGAATCTCAGGCCCGGTCCGCGAAGCAGCGGAACGCCGGCGCGCTTGGCCTTGAAGATCATTCCGGCCGTCCCCACCGCAAAGCCGAGCGCTGCGGCGACGATCCAGGTCGAAATCCATGCTCCGGGTGTCGGCCGACTGGAGGCCAGCAGGGCCGCGATCCCGGCGATCAGCCCCATTGCCACGCCGGCGAGCCCGGAAACGGCGGTGAACGAGCCGGCGTTTTCCATCGTCCGGCGGATGAACCGCAATTCGTCGAGCGCGCGGGCGTGAATCGCGCTGGGTTCCACGCGCAGCCTTTGCGCTTCGGCCATGCTGGAAATTAACTCCGGCTGCCAAGTTTCGTCAAGCACTTTGTAGTAAAAAGTTCAGGGGCTCTCGGTATGGCCCAGGAGCCCATCGAACTCCTCCGGGACCCGAGCGCGTGGGCGGGCCTCTTCGGGTGCGACCAGCCCGGAACGGACCAGGCGCGCCAGGCTTCGATCGAGCGAAAGCATGCCGGCTTGGTGCTCGAGGGTGATCTGTGATCGAAGGTGCGCGATCTTGCCTTGGCGGACCAGGTTGCGGACGGCCGGGGTGGCGACGAGGATCTCGACCGCGGGCACCCGTCCGTGTCCGTCTCGGCGCGGTAGCAATTGCTGCGAGACGATCCCGGCCAGCGAGACCGAGAGTTGCGCGCGGACGATCTCCATTTGCGCGGCAGGGTAACTGTCGAGCACGCGATGAATCGTCTGCGGCGCATCGCCAGTGTGCAGCGTCGAGAAGACGAGGTGACCGGTCTCGGCCGCGGTGATCGCTATCGAGATCGACTCGGGATCGCGCATCTCGCCGATCAGCAGGACGTCGGGACTCTGGCGCAACGCAGCGCGCAGGGCGGCCGCGAAACTCGGCGCGTCGCGCCCGACCTCGACGTGCTCGACGACGCCGCCGGTATGGGCGTGCTCGTACTCGACCGGGTCTTCGATCGTAATCAGGTGCGCGGGGCGACGCGCGAGGCGCCGTCGCAACAGAGCGGCCAGTGTCGTCGATTTCCCGCAACCGGTTGACCCGGTGACCAGCACCAGGCCGTGATCGAGCTCGGCCAGACGCGACAGTGCTGCGGGCAGGTTCAAGGCGGCGAGGTCGGGGACGACCTCGGCCAAGAACCGAACCGCGGCCGCCCAGTTTCCGCGCTCGCGGTGAACGTTGCAACGGAGCCGGCCGGCATCGGGGCGGACGACGGAGAAGTCCAGCGTGCCACCGCGGCGAGCCTCGTCGTGCCGCGAGTCCGGGACGATCGCGGCGACGATCGATGCGGTGGTGTTGCCGTCGAGGTCGGGCCCGCCCAACGAGACGAGCGCACCGTCGATTCGGGCCACCGGCGGGCTACCGGCGACGAAAAACAGATCCGACGCGTGTCTGGCGCGGGCGAGCGCGAGTCGCTCCCGGAGCCAGTCCCGCAGCTCGTCTCCCAGGACCGGCAGATCGGGGAGCGTCATCGATCCGGGGTACACGGAAGGAGCCGCTGCGGCTGCCGGCAGCGCTTCCCGTTGCTCGGGCGACGCATCCGGCCCCTCCCCCGCGCGCCGCGCGGCGTCGTTGAGACGACGGATCAGCGCATCGAGGTGTGGATCGGGCTCCAGCCGTTGGGTCATGCCCGATTCTGAACCCAGCTCGGTCGTCGAGCAACCAATCGCTGGAATCAAAGTCGCACCCGTCGCGTATCCTGAACCGATGAACTTGCGACACGCCCGACTCACGATCGTCGTCTTCATGCTCGCCGCCTGGTCCGCCGCCGCGGAGCCGATCTACGGCACGGTCACGACCCGTGACGGACGCCGGCTGAGCGGAACGTTGCGTTGGGACCGGAACGAGTGCTTCTGGGACGACTTTCTGGATGCTACCAGCGCCCCGGTCGTCGAGGGCGAAGGGAAACCCTTCCGCTTCCGCCTGTTCGGCCGGACCCTGGTCGACACCAGTACGACGCGACGGCGTGGCGTGCGGGTGGCCTTCGGCCACCTACGCTCGATCGAAGCGATCGGTCAGGAGACCGCACGCCTCGTGCTCAAGAGCGGAGAGACGATCGAAGCCAGCACCAGCGGAACGACCGATCTCGGTCCGGATCTGCGCGGGGTGGAGTTGTTCGCCGGAGACGATCCGGCGATCGCGCTGGGTTGGTCCGAGATCGCGCGGGTCGATTTCGGGCCGCCGGCGTCGGCCGCACCGGACCCTTTCGGACCCCGGCTCCACGGCACGGTCACGACGATGGCGGGGGTCTTCACCGGCTTTCTCGCCTGGGACAAGGAGTCGGTGCTGGCGAGCGACCCGGTTCCATTCCTCGACGCGTCAAAACCCGGCGGTGAAGCGAAGCGCTTCGCCGACCTGCGGTCGATCGATCAATTCGGGGGCGGTGGTGCCCGAGCGCAACTTCGGAATGGGACGAGCTTGCCGATCGCGGCCCGCCGTTCGATTGAAGAGGTCGAGATCGTCGTTCCGGGTCTCGGCCGGGTGCGAACGCCCTGGGAGGCGGTACGACAGGTGGTCTTCAGCGCACCGCCGCCGAGCCCTGCCTACGGGGCGTTCGACGGCGGGCGGCCGCTGACCGGCCGTCTCACTCTCACGGACGGAAGCTTGCGCTCCGGCGCGATCGTCTGGGACGATGACGAGACGTCGACGCAGGCAACGCTCGACGCCGAGATCGACGGTATCGAGTACTCGATCGCCTTCGCCGAGCTGGTGTCGGTGCTGCGCCTTCCCGAGGCGTCCAAGGTCCGCTTGCGCGACGGGCGTGACCTCGTGCTTCGGGGCACCAACGACGTCGACGCCTCCAATCGCGGGATCGGGATCACGACCGCCGGAGCCGAGCGGGAACTCGTGCCGTGGGACCGCGTCACCTTGGTCGAGTTTCAAGACTCCGAGTAGACCCGGGTCCGCGGGTCAGCTCTCGGTCCACTCGATCTCCATGTCCTCTCGATCCCCCAGCGCGCCGCGGAGCAGCTTGATCAGGGCCGAGTCGGCACCGCTTTCTTCGAGTACTTCGAGCGTATCTTGATTGACGAAGTAATCGCGATCGGCCGAGGATTCCTCGACCAATTGGTCCCGCAGGAATTGCAACTGCGCGTCGGTGATCGTTCCCAGTTCTACGCCGCTGTCCTTGTCGAATATCTTGGGCATCCAGACCTCCTACCCGACTGGGCGACCGGCTAGCGCCGACGGTCCAGGCACGCCATCTGCGACAGCACGGCCTCGGTGAACTGGCGCGTTCCGCCGCGGCCGCCGATGTCGGCGGTGAGTGAAGCCGGGTCTCCGTTCTGGAGCACGGCGTCGTAGGCAGCGCGAACACGGTCCGCACAATCATCCCTGCCGACGTGGCGCAACATCATCACTCCGCTCATCAGAAGCGCTAGCGGATTGGCCAGGCCGCGGCCGGCGATGTCTGGGGCGCTCCCATGGACCGCTTCGAAGATCGCGCAATCGTCGCCGAGGTTCGCGCCGGGTACGACGCCCAACCCCCCGACGAGTCCGGCGCACAGATCCGAAACGATGTCTCCGTTGTAGTTCTCGAGCAGCAAGATGTCGAATCGTGATGGATCGCTGACGAGTTGCATGCACCCGGCGTCGATGATCATCTCTTCGTAGTCGATCTCCGGCGCGCGCTCGCGCCGGATCCGGCGGGCGCAATCGATGAATAGCCCGTCGGCAAGCTTCATGATGTTCGCCTTGTGGAACAGCGTGACCTTGCGTCGGCCCTTCGTCCGCGCATAGTCGAAGGCGAAGGCGGCGATTCGCTCGCAGCCGGCGCGCGTCGTGACCTTTATGCTTTCGATCACCCCGGGAACGACCTCGTGCTCGAGCCCCGAATAGAGTCCCTCGGTGTTCTCACGAATGACGACGATGTCGACACCCTGGTAGCGCGTCTGCACGCCGTTGAGCGAGCGCACGGGACGGATCGCCGCGTAGAGACAGAACAGCTTGCGCAGTCGGACGTTGATGCTGGCGAAGCCCGAGCCCACCGGAGTGGTCAGGGGACCCTTCAGCGCGACCCGGTGCTCTTCGATCGCATCGATCGTGCACTGCGGCAGGACGTCGCCGTACTTTTCGATCACCCCGGCGCCAGCCGGCAGCACCAGCCAGTCGATCTCCGCGCCGGACGCGTCGATGATCTCGCGCGCAGCGCTAGTGACCTCGGGGCCGATTCCGTCCCCCGGAATGAGACAGATCTTGCGACCCATGAACTCCTCCAGCGACCGCTCAGGTTACCGGAGTGCCCATACCCGCGCCAGCCGTGAGGCGACGCGGTACCCGCATGATACGATCTCGCGTCTCGCGCCGACCTCGGAACCCCCGGCGCAGCGGAGGCGATTCATGCGCGTTCCGGCGTTGATCCTCGTTCTCGGTGCGTCCCTCGCCACTTCGGCTGCCGAGCCCAAGGGTCTCACGGTCCACGATCTCGTCGCGATGCAGCGAGTCTCGGAGCCCCGGATCTCTCCTGACGGGCGTTACGTGAGCGTCACCGTGCGCCAGACCGATCTCGATGCCGGGCGCGGCCGGACCGATCTGTGGCGAGTCGGAGTCGACGGCTCCGGACTACGCCGGTTGACCTCGCATCCGGAAAACGATGGAGCCCCGCTGTGGGCTCCCGACGGACGCTCGATCTATTTTCTCTCCGATCGCTCGGGGGCTTCGCAGATCTGGCGATTGCCGGCCGACGGCGGCGAAGCGGAACAAGTCACCGCGGAGGCCTTGGAGATCTCGACGTTCACGCTCTCCCGCGACGGGGCGCGATTGGCCTACTCGATGGAGGTCTTTCCAGATTGCACGGAGATCGCGTGCACCACGGCGCGAATCGCCGAGAACGCATCGCGCAAATCCAGCGCACGTGTTTACGATCGCTTGTTCGTCCGACACTGGGACAGTTGGAAGGACGGACGTCGTTCGCATCTGTTCGTGCGCCCGCTCGCCGGGGGGCCGGCGGTCGACGTAATGCGCGGGATGGATGCGGACTGCCCGTCCAAGCCGTTCGGCGGCGTCGAGGAGTACACCTTCACGCCTGACGGAAAAGCACTTGTCTTCACCGCCCGCGATGCCGGTCGGGAGGAGGCTTGGTCCACGAACTTCGACCTGTGGCTGGCGCCGATCGACGGCAGTTCCCTCCCGCGGCGTTTGACCGAGGGCAACCCGGCCTGGGATACGCAGCCGGTTTTCTCACCGGACGGGAAGAGCCTGGCTTGGCTGGCGATGAGTCGGCCGGGTTACGAGGCAGATCGATTTCGCCTCATGCTCCGCGACTGGCCGGAAGGCGCCGAGCGCGTGGTTGCCGATGCCTGGGATCGTTCGCCCGGGACGATCGCCTGGAGCGAGGACGGTCGGTCGATCCTCGCCATCGCCGCGAACGTGGGACACCAGTCGTTGTTCGCGATCGATCTGAAAACCGGGCGCGATGCACATTTCGACGGCTTTGCCACAGTCCGTGATCTCAAGGCCGACGCCGAGAATTCAATGATCCGACCAATGGTCGGTGTCGAGGAGTTCACCCTGATGACTAGCGCCACTGTCGAGGCCCTGTTGCCCGCGGCTGGCGACAATCAGCGCATCATTGGTGTGCGCCTGGAGGACGGTCGCGAATTCCGCGCACGCCACGTGTTGCTGGCAGCAGGCGCGCTGCATTCGCCGCGACTGTTGGAGAGATTTCTGCGCAGCAACTCTCCGCAGGAGTCGCCGCATGTAAACACTGGGCGCAACCTCAAGCTGCATCTGCTGACGGCGATGGTCGCCGTGTCACCGGGCCGCAAGACGGACCTTATCCGCAAGACGACATTGCTTCTGAACGAGGCCTATCCTCATAGCAGCGTGCAGGCGCTGGGTTTCGATGGAGAGCTGATCGAGAACCTGGTGCCAAAATTCGTTCCGCGTCCATTGGCTCGCCTTATCGGGCAGCGAGCTTATGGCTTCTTCCTGCAGACCGAGGACGGTTCCGCGGCAGAAAATTGCGTTCGCGATGCCGCCAGTAGTGGCGCGATGCCGGTTATGGATTATGATGACAGGCGGGTTGAGGCAGCGCGCCGCGAGCACCGCCACTTTGTTTTCGGCCTGCAACGTGCGTTGCTTCGTGCCGGGCTTGTGAGCTTCACACAGCGCATCGGTCCGAGCGGTACTGCGCATGTGTGCGGTACCCTGGTAACAGGTAACGACCCGCTCACGTCAGACGTCGATGCTTGCGGTCGGGTGCATGGACTGGAGGGTCTCTTTGTTGTAGACGGCAGTATTCTGCCCCGCTCAAGTCGCGTCAATCCATCTCTTACGATTTTTGCCTGGGCCTTACGCTGTGCGGATAGGCTGGTGCGCACGCAAGGCCATCAGTGCGCGTCGTACCCCGCGCGCCGCGAAAGTGCAGCAGGAGAACCGACATGAACATGCGCCGCCTGAACCTTTTTCTCTTCGTAGGCGCCGCGTTTTGGCTACTTTTTCTCGGTAGAGCCAATGCCCAGCCAATAGCGACAGTAGTCGACTCCATCGGGATTCCCGTGACTGATGTCGACCGCTCTGTTGAGTTTTATTCAGAGGCTCTGTCCTTTCACCAGGTTGCCGACAGAGAGGTATACGGCGAGGACTATGAGCACCTATTCGGAGTCTTCGGCTTGCGCTTGCGTATGGTGCGCATGCAGCTTGGCGACGAAACCATTGAGCTCATGCAATTCCTTACACCGCGCGGTCGCCCGCTGCCGGAGGACTTTCGTGCAAACGATCGCTGGTTCCAGCATGTGGCGATCATCGTGAGTGATATGGATCGCGCCTACGCGAGGCTGCGGACGCACAAGGTCGAGCATGCCTCCACCGGTCCACAACTCCTGCCCGACTGGAATTCCAATGCGGGTGGCATTTCAGCTTTCTATTTCCGAGACCCGGATGGCAACCACCTCGAGATTCTCCATTTCCCACCGGGTAAAGGTGCGGCGAAATGGCAGGAGACCGGCAAAGGATTATTTCTCGGCATCGACCACACGGCCATTGTCGTTGAGAACACCGACAAGAGTCTCGGTTTCTATCGCGACACGCTTGGTATGAAGGTCGCCGGCAGCAGCGAGAATTTCGGCACTGAGCAGGAGCATCTGAACAACGTGTTCGGCGCGCGTCTGCGAATCACGGCGCTGCGTGCAAGCGCCGGCCCCGGCGTCGAACTCCTGGAATACATCTCGCCACGCACGGGCCACACGTGGTAGATCAGATTGCGGCGCGGCGTCTTGGTGAACGGGAGCCGTGTTCTTGGTGG
>JANNRU010000676.1:0-1549 GCA_031401755.1 Acidobacteriota bacterium
GCGTGCGGTTGCGCTGGGAGCTTCGCGCAGACCGCACGCTTGATTCAAACGAGAATCCCGGCGGTGGCAAATTGACCACGCCGCAACTCTTGTTTCACCTGACCTGGCGCCTCGGCGCGGCGCGAGACGCGGATGAGGACGGGGTTCCCGACGGCCGTGACAAATGTCCGGGAACAGCTACCGGCGTGATCGTCGACGCCGACGGTTGCCCGATCGACTCGGACGGTGACGGGGTTCCCGACGGACCCGACCGCTGTCCCGACACTCCCAGCGGTGCCGTGGTCGATGCGTTCGGGTGCCCGTCGGACTCCGACGGCGACGGCGTATGGGATGGGATCGATCAATGTCCGAACACCCCCCGCGGCGCCCGCGTCGATGCGGTCGGTTGTCCGGCGGATGCGGATAGGGACGGGGTATGGGACGGAATCGATCGCTGTCCCGATACGCCGCGCGGCGTATCGGTCGACGCGACAGGCTGCCCGTCGGATACCGACGGGGATGGCGTGCTTGACGGCATGGATCGCTGCCCGGGCACGCCGTCTGGGACGCCGGTTCGTGATGACGGCTGCCCAAAGGTCGCGACGCTCTTCCCCGATCCACAGCAACGCACGCTCATATTGCGTGGGGTTTGGTTCGAGTTCGACAGCGATCGACTGATCGCGCCGTCGTTGCAGACGCTGACCGACGTCGCCCAGTCGCTGATCGATTGGCCCGACGCGCGTATCGAGATCGCTGGCCACTCGGATGCCACCGGAGCCGAGGACTACAATCTCCGCCTTTCCGAGAGGCGGGCGCGTTCGGTCCTGGCCGAACTCGTCCGCCACGGGGTTCCGGCCGATCGCCTCATCGCTCGCGGCTACGGCGAAACGCGTCCGATCGGATCGAACGATGAGGAGCAAGGGCGGGAGAGCAACCGCCGTGTCGAACTGACTCGTCTGGATTAAGAGCGCGGACGGAAACGAAAAAAGGCGCCCTGGAGGGCGCCTTCCTGATCGTTCTTGAAACGATCCGCGGTCAGTAGCGCGGGCCGCCCCGTCCTCGACCGCCGCCACCGCCACCGCCACCGCCGAAGCCACCGCCACCACCACCGCCAAATCCGCCGCCGCCGCCACCGCCGCCGCCGCCGGACTGACGCTCCCGCGCCTCGTTGACGGTCAGGGCACGACCGCCGAAATCGGTACCGTTCAGCTCGCGGATCGCGCTGTCGGCCTCGTCAGAGCTCCCCATCTCCACAAACCCAAAGCCGCGCGGGCGACCCGTCTCCCGATCCGTGACCAGATGCACATCCGTCACGTTTCGGCCGTTGCGCGCGAACAGCTCTCGGATCTGGTCCGTGCTCGCACTGAAAGGGAGATTGCCGACGTACAGTCTCGTTCCCATCCGAACCCTCGATCGCTCCTCTGAGGAGCCTGCTATCAGGTCCCGGCCGGCGGCCCCGACCCCTCGGGGCTCAACCCATGACGCCACGCCTACTCGGCTTGGACGCATCACACTTCGTTTCCGTACGAGCGAATGCGACCGGAACCTGGCGCGTAGCATAGAGGAAGCT
>JANNRU010000677.1:0-3391 GCA_031401755.1 Acidobacteriota bacterium
GTACGCGGGAAACCTCCTTGGTCAAGAACTCCCGCGCCGTCGAGGTCGTCCCGTAACGCGCCTCGTAGCCGAACTGCAGGTAGGCCTCGGCGATCGCTTGGGCTGCATCCCGGGCGAGCAGGGGACTCGGATCGGTGAACGCGACGACCACGAGCTGGCTATCGCGCACCGGACGGATCGCGAGCCCCTCCTCCAGAAACACGAGCGCAGATTCTTCGGGGTCGATCGGCGCCGCCCCGCCCCGCAGCGCCTCGCGCAGCCCACGGATCATCCGCGAGAGTACCGGCTTCTTGCGCTGCGCGTACTCGGGTCGATTGCTCAGGTCGAGCCGATCGACCGCCCGTCGCAGCACGCTGCGGCTCTGCAGGATCTTGTACTGCGTCTGATAGAAATCCTGGTAAGCCGCGTAGGACGGGTCGATGCCGACCACGTCCTTGAAGGTCAGGATGTCCGGACCTTGTCGGTCGATCTGCAGCGTCGTCGTGGCCTGGTAATCCGGCGTGACGATCGCCAGATATAGGCTCGCGATCAAGACGGCAGCACCGAGCGAGGCCAAGGCCACGGTCCGGCGCCGGACGATCGTGCTCCAGTAGTCGAGCAGCGAGCGCGGTGAACGCCCCTCGTCTTCGATCTCGGCGAGGGCCGGCCCGCGGCTTTCAGTTCGATCGAACATTCAACCTCGTCCACACGGCGGTGGCGGACTGTCAGTTCGGGCTGAGGTCGGGCTGGTCATCGTCGTCGGTCGCGTTTTCCACCACCACGCCGACGACGAACGCCGCACCGACCACGATCAGGGACGCGGTAAACGGGTTCGACCATAGGTTCAGCGCGCCGTCCCCCAACTGATACTGGCCCGGTTGCGTTCGGGGAGACGGTTCGGGAACGACGATCTGCAGTTCTTTCGGGGCGCCGGCCACGAGCGCAACGGGGGTGGCGACGACGTAGAGGCCGCCGGCCGACTCCACGGCAAGCTCGTACGACCCCGGCGCCAGCGAATCGATCGCGAACTGACCCCGAGCATCGGTCGGTGCGGACGCGACGACGCGACCGCTGCCGCGATCACCGGCGAACACCTTGGCTCCGGCGATCGGCGTCCGTCCGGTCGCCGAGGTCAGGGTGCCGGCCAACCCCGAGTTGCTCGCGGCGGCGCGCGATAAACTCGGCCAGGCGACGAGGCTGACGACCAGTGCGAGTCCCAGCAGTTGGCTTCCGGTCGATTTCAGCGTCATTCCTGCCTCCGTGGCGACGCGGTGCCCGGGCGGTTGACCGGGTGGGCCGTGTCGAACATAGTGGCGGCGCTCGCACTTGGCACGGCGCCGCAGCGCGTAGAGCTTAGCAAAAAGGAGACTCGATGTTGGGACCGCTCCTCAGCCGGGACCGCGAGCGGCTCGGAGAGCTGCTGCGTCGCGACTCGCTCATCTTCGGCGACTTCACGTTGCGCTCGGGCCGCAAGAGTCCGTTCTACTTCGACTCCAAACGGACGACCCTGTCGGCCGAGGGCGCCTACCTGACTGCGGTCGAGTTCCTGTACGAGATCGAGGACCGGCGGATCGAGGCCGCCGCGATCGGTGGGCTGACGCTCGGCGCCGATCCGATCGTCTGCTCGGTCGCGGCACTCAGTCACCTCGCGGGCCGATCGCTCGGCGCGTTCATCGTACGCAAGGAGGCGAAAGAGCACGGGACCGGAAACCGGATCGAGGGCCCGCTGCCGCCCGGGTCCCGAGTGATCGTCGTCGACGATGTGGTGACGACCGGCGGGGCCACGCTCTCGGCGGTCGAGGCCGTCGAGCAAGCCGGCCACCGCGTGGCGGCGATCATCTGTCTTGTCGATCGCGAAGAAGGGGGTGCCGCGCGGCTGTCGCACTGGCCGTTCCACCCGATCTTCCGGCGGGAGGAAATCTTCGATACTCAGAGGACCCCTCCGGGGACTTGACGCGGAGAGCGGGGAACGCTTTGATAGCGGTGGCTCGTCGCGGAGACGAGACCCGACTCGCCCCGGAGGCCCGAATGCACACCCGATTCCGTAGCTCTCTGATTTCGACGGCACTCGTCGCACTTCTCCTTCCGATTCCGACGGTGGCGGGTGCCGCGGGCTCGCCCGATGCGAGCCGACTGGAAGGGTTGGTCAGCGGCGTCGACGGCCGTGCGGCAGGCGGCTGGCACGTCCACCTAATTGACGACGCGGGGACGGGTGTGGCGCGGACCGACGTCGATGCTCGAGGCATTTACCGCTTCGAGGCGGTGACGCCCGGAAGCTACGCCTTGGCGATCGAAAGTCCGGAGGGTCGCGTGGCGCCGGTCTCGGCCGCACCGGTCCGGCTCGCCGGGGGACAACTCGCGCGCCGGGACGTCAAGCTGATCGAGTCGAGCGCGGCGGAGCGGGGGCTGGCGATCAACGCCAATTACGGTCTGGGGCAGTGGTGGGCCGGACTCAGCGGTGCCGCCAAGGCCTGGTCGGTCGTCGGTCTGCTAGCCGTCGTCGGCGTGACCGCCTCCGCGCTGGATGACGACGACGATCCGGAAGTGGTCGGCAGTCCGACCGGGGACCTTCAGCTTCGATAGAACTCGTCGATTGCGCCGACGACCCGTTCCTGCTGATCGCCGGTCAACTCAGGGAAGATCGGCAGCGAGATGACGTCGCCGCACGCGCGCTCGGTTTCCGGAAAGTCGCCCTTGGTGTAGCCGAGCTCACTGAAGCAATCTTGCAGGTGCAGCGGGACCGGGTAGTAGACCGAGTTGCCGATCCCGCGTGACGAGAGGTGCGTGCGCAGTTCGTCGCGCCGATCAACGCGGAGGGTGTACTGGTTGAAGATGTGCGACCGTTGCGCCCCGCGGAACGGGAGCCGGACCCAACCTCGTGCGATCACGCCGCTTTCGGTCAGCCAACGATCGTAGCGATCCGCGTTGGCCGCGCGGGCCTTCGACCAGGCGTCCAGGTGCGGGAGCTTGACGGCCAGCACGGCCGCCTGCAACGCATCGAGCCGGCTGTTCCAACCGACGTACTCGTGATGGTACAGCTGGCGGCCGCCGTGAACCCGTAGCAGGCGCAGGCGCTCGGCGAGGCGGGCGTCATCGGTGACCACCAATCCGCCATCCCCGAACCCGCCGAGATTTTTCGTCGGAAAGAACGAGTAGCAGCCAGCGAGCCCGAGGGTACCGGCGTGGCGATCGCCGCGGCCGTCCCCCAGGTCCATCGTCGCGCCCAGCGCTTGCGCGGCATCCTCGATCACCGGGATCCCGGCGCGGCAGCCGAGCTCGTTTAGCGGCCCCATCTCCGCGCACTGGCCGAACAGGTGGACGGGAAGCAAGGCTTTTGTGCGGGGGCCGATCGCGTCCGCGACACGGTTCGGGTCGAGATTGAAGGTCGCCGAATCGATGTCCACGAACACCG
>JANNRU010000678.1:0-3153 GCA_031401755.1 Acidobacteriota bacterium
GTTCCGGGCCAGCCACACCTCGATGCGAACCACAAATTGGACCGGCCAGCGAGCTGGTTGTTGTCCGTAAAGGTGCCGAGCGATCTCGGCGGATCGTTGGCCGCGCCCGCAGAGCCGCGCGACGTGATCCTTCTCGACGGCGACTCGGCTAGCTACAGCATGTTCTTCTGCGGCGGTGCCCTGGGCATCCCGCCCGGCGTCAACATCGACGGTCTGTACGTCGACGGCGGCGACGGCGGCGACCTGATCGCGAGCTTCAATATCCCCGTTGAGCTACCGGCGGGGGGCGAAGTCTTCTACGGCCCGTCCGATCTCGTCCGCTTCGAGCCGACGGGTGACGGCTGCGCGGATTGGGTGCTCGCCGACACCAATCCGTCCTTCGACGCCTCGGCGGCCGGGGTGCCGCTCTCAGTCAACCTCGTCGCCGCCGATGCCCGCGGCGGGGAGTTTGTCCTCGCCATGAACGTGCCGAGCGTGCTGGCGCCGTCGGCCGGCCCGACGACTTACGTCAGGGGGCAGATCGCGTCGTGGGACGGGGCCACATTCGACCTGTTCGAGGCGCTCGCCGGCTGGCCTCCGGGAAGCATCGTCGACGCCGTGTCCTGCCAGGCCAACCCGGGGCGGGTCGACCCTGGGATCGGCCCGCTGCTCCTCGGCAAGGCGCCGCTGGGCCAGCTCGTACTGTCCTGGTCGGCGAGCTGCGCGAGCGGCGCCGCCGACTACGGAATCTACGAGGGGTCGATCGCCGCGATTCACGCCGGGCTCTACGATCACGTCGCGATCGACTGTAACGACGCCGTGCTCTTCCTGACCGAGACGATCACGCCGGGGTCCGGAAGTCGCTATTACGTGATCGTCCCCCACAACCTGAAGGACGAGGGCTCGTACGGGATCACGTCGGTCGGCGAGGAGCGGCCGCAGGCCACCGACGCGGACGCCCGCTGCGTCGTCGCTCAGAACCTGGCGGCCTGTCCTTGACACGGACCACGCTGCTACGCCATCGGATTCCATTCGGGCGTTTCTGACGCGATGACCGCATCGAATCGAGTCGCCGCGGGAGCGAAATCGCGCGGCGCTTCGAGCGGAATCGTGTTCGATGCGGCGAGAAGTCCCCGGTCGCGCACACGAGTCCACGCTTACGAAGAAACGAGTTCGCGGTTCCTGGAGACTGTGCTGGAGGCGCGAGTCGATCTGGTGACGCCCGCAGCACTTCGGCAGTCCATGCGCGACGATATTCTCCGTGAGGCGGTTCGTGCCGCGTAGATCCTGGCGCCTGCGCGTCGAGGACACGGTTCAAGCGATCGAGCGCATCGGCGGAGGCCGAGGGCCAGATCATCTCGCAATCCTGCCTTTGAGGCGGACCACGGTCGGGGTCCCTCCCGGAGCGTAGCCCGAGTTAGACACGCTGAAACGCGCGAAAAACGCTAATTATCAAACCCTGAATAAAGGGGTTGCTAGCACCTTGATCTGCGACTCTGTTTTCGGTAATTGTATGAGGTTGGCTCCTGGTGGGTCGCCAGGTTGACCTCATGTTGTTCGAAAAATCGTAAGATCGCAGCCCAGTGGAGGGGACGATGAGAGTCAACAGACGATGGATGGTTGTCGGGGCCGTCGCCACAACGATGGTCGCCGCCGGCCTTGTAGCTTCTGGCGCAGGGGACACCGTGCAACTCGGAACCTCCTCGCTCAAGGTGCCCTTCAACTGGGTGGGCGATTGCTCTCTGACGAACTACAACGAAAGCGGGATCCGCGTCGACTCGATCAAGATCTACAAGTCCGACGGAGCCGTAAGGGCCCAGGCGACGAACGTGCTGGTCGGACCGAACAAGACTGCGCGCGTGAGTTTCAGCGGCTTGAACGATCGGTATCACTGCGTGGCAACCGGCTTTCACCTCCAGTCGGAAGCGGAAACGCCTGCCTGCGAATCCCGGGACATCGCCGAAAAGACCCGCTTGCTGCTCGACGTGCTATACAACGGTTCGTCGACCGCGGAGGCGGAGGGAGAGCTGATCGGGGGGGCGAACGAACCTTGTTGTTCCACGCTGTCGCTTGATCTGACAACAGACACCTTCGGATATGAAACTAGCTGGACATTGACCAACTTGGCTAGCGCAACCCAGATCGCGTCGGCAGCCCTGGGCAGCCTGGATTCTTATTCGTCAACGCACAGCGAGTTCTGCGTTTCGCCGACCGATTGCTATGAATTCACGATCAACGACAGTTTCGGTGATGGAATCTGTTGTACATCTGCCAGTGGTCATTACGAACTCTCTTTTGATGGACAGACCGTCGAATCGAATGTCGGCAACGACCCGTTCACTGGCTCCACCAAGACCTCACTGATTGGCAATTGCCCTCCCTGAAACACCTGGGACGCCTGCAGAACGAGTGAATTGACTGCAGCCACGCTTGGCACGATCGAAGCACGGTGCGTCTGCCTGGATCGCGTTGATCGGCATTGCCTTGGTTCTGAGCGGAATCGCGTGGTGGTTGCGGATCGGACGGGGCAGCCCCGCGGACGCCGGAGTCGGCATTCCGGCGATTCCTCGAATCCAGAGCCTCGATTCTCAGGTAGGCCGCCCGTCAGGTCCACAAATTCGAACGACGGTCGCCCCGCCCGAGTCTACCGGAAATCTTGGTGAATTTAGATCTTCCGTGGAGTCAGCGATCCACCCTAGAATCCGCCCGTGGCCACCGTTCTCCAGCCTTGGCAGGTCCTGCTCGCCGCAATGGCCGGCTGGATCGACCGCCACCAGCAGGTCGCGATCGACTCCCTCCGAGAGGAGAAACGCATCCTGCGCGCAGATCGAGGGACGCCGGCTGCGGCTCAACGATGAACAACGCCGCCGGCTGGCTGTTGCCGGCAAGGCCGTGGGTCGAAGCGCGCTGGCTGAGCTCGCGTGCGTGTTTTCTCCCGACACGATCCTGGCCTGGCATCGTAAACTCGTCGCCGCCAAGTGGGATCAGAGCAAGACACCGCACGGACCAGGCCGCCCGGGAGTGATGAAGGCGATCGCGCGACTCCGTCCTCCGCATGGCCCGCGAGAATCCGCGTTGGGGCTACTCTCGGATCGAAGGCGCACTCGCCAATCTCGGTCATCGCGTTTCGCGCACGACGATCGTCAACATCTTGAAGCGCAACGGCATCGACCC
>JANNRU010000679.1:0-14807 GCA_031401755.1 Acidobacteriota bacterium
TCATGCCGAGTGGTGCGAGGACGCGCTCGCGGAGCAACGCGGTGTAGGACAGACCCGTACCGTGCGCGATCGCCTCGCCCGCGACCAGATAGGGCACGTTGAGGTAAGAGTAGCCGGCGCGGAATCGATCTCGCTGTTCGACCTCCGGCATGCGGGCCAGGATCGCGTCGCGATCGAGCCCGATCGTCCACAGCAAGTCGATCTCCCGCTGCCAGCCGGTGCGATGGGTCAGCAGATCGTCGAGTTGCAACTCGCGCGTGACCCACGGATCGGCGACCTCGAATCCCGGAAGCGCCTCGCCGACTCGGCGATCCCAGGCCAGCCGTCCCGAAGCGATCTCGACCGCGGCCAAGACAGCGGTGAATCCCTTGGTCAGCGAGGCGATCGGAAACAGCGTGTCGAGCGTGACCTCCCCGTCGCCCCCGGCTTCGCGCACGCCGAACCCGCGCGCCATCACGATCCGGTCGTCCTTGACCACCACGATCGCCACGCCCGGGGTCTGCCAGTCGCGCATCGCGGTCTCGATGTAGCCGGCTAGGAGCGAGTTTGCGGGGGGCGCCGCGCGAGCGGCATCGGAAGCGATAACGAGGGCTACGGCAAGCGCCACCAGGGGCCGGCGACAGAGGTGCATGTTCATGGGAATCACTTTACCGCGAACGTGATCGGACCGGTGGCCAGGACCGCACCACTCTCGGCGAGTCGCGCTTGTGCGTGCGCCCGGTGCTCTCCCCGCGTCAGCGGCCAGAGGAAGCGGCTCTCGCCGGGCCCGGTCTTGCCGGCGAGCACGCCGTCGACGAACCATTCGACCTCGATCGCTGCCGCGCCGCAATCGATCTCGAACGCGAACGCTTCCAGCGCGTCGGGAATTCTCGGGTCGAGCGCAAGATGAAGTCCTGGCGTCGGCTGGAGCAGTCGTGCCACGGTCGTGCCGCGATCGCGCTGCGCAGTATCGGGCCCTGGCCGCGCGTGCCGTCTGCAAGGCGGCAGCGGTAGATCGGCCTCGCGGAACCACTCTTCACCCGACGGACACTCCGGGCTCGGCGACGCGCCGGTCGAGCGGCAGATCGCGACCCGACGCAAGGTGCGGCTCAAGGCCAGTGGTCGGGACTCGGTCGTGCGAGCCAGCTCCGCGAAGACCGCGCGTAACACGAGCGCGGGTCCGGTCGAACCGGACACGCCGTTCATCTCCTGGCGATCGAGGTTGCCGATCCACACCCCCACCGTGTGACGGTGCGAGAAGCCGACGGCCCAGGCGTCGCGGTGGTCGGTCGAGGTCCCGGTCTTGATCGCGGTCGGCGCCGGTAACTCGAGCAGACCGCCGGCGCCGAACTCGAGGCGCCGCGCTTCAGGATCGGAAAGAATGTCGCCGACAAGCGTCGCCGCCTCCGTGCTGAACACACGCCGTTCGGTCGCCGCCCGCTCGGCCGGCACGAGCAGCACTCGCAGCGGACGCCAAACGCCACCGCGAGCGAGCGTCGCGTACGCGCCGACCAGTTCGTATAGGGTCACCTCGCCGTTTCCAAGCGCGAGACCGTCGCCGTAGTAGTCGGGCGAGGCATCGAGCGACGAAAATCCGAGACGGCCGAGCGTCACCAGGAATGCCTGCGGGGTCAACGCGGCGGCGATGCGGACGGCCGGGATGTTCAGAGAGTTTCCCAGTGCCTCGCGTAGCCGGATTGGGCCATGAAACGTTCGACTGTAATTACGATACCGATGGAGGCCGTTACCGACCGGCTCGGCCAACGGTGAATCGTCGATCAGGCTCGCCGCCGTGTACCCGCGCTCCAGCGCCAAGGCGTAGAGGAACGGTTTGAGCGTGGAGCCCGGCTGCCGCACGGCCAGGATTGCGTCGATCTGGCTCCCGGGCGTCGCGGGCGAGTAATCACCGGCATTGACCCAGGCCAAGACTTCGTCGCGAGCATGATCGACGACGAGCACTGCGCCGTCGCCGACGTCGCGCGAGGCCAGCCGTTCGATCTGATGCGCCAGCAGAGCCTGGATCCGCTGCTGCAGCACGCGGTCGAGTGTGGTTCGCAGCTCGGCGACATCTCGCGGTGCGCGATCGCGGGCCAGCTGAACGAAATGCGGCGCCGCAAGATCGAGACCCGCGCGCCCGGTGACGAGCGGCCGCTCACGAATTTGCGCCAACTCGGAGGCGTCGAGCAGGCCTCGGTCGGCCAGCCGCTGGGCCAGCCGACCGATCGCTTCCTCGATTGGCGAGTCGGGGCGGCGCGGGTCCAGTCGCGCGGGGCTGCGCACGAGCACGGCGAGCGCGAGCATTTCCTTGGGCGCCAGCGTCGAGAGATCGCGTGCGAAGTAACTGCGCGCAGCCTGAACGATCCCGCGTCGCCGCTCGCCGTAGGGCACCTGATTGAAGTAGAACTCCAGGACTGCGGTTTTGCCGAAGCGACCCTCGAGCCGTCGGGCCTCGAAGCCCTCGATCCAGCGCGACCAGATCGTGCGCCGTCGCGGCGTGAGCATGCGCGCGGCCTGCTCGGAAATCGTGCTCGCACCCCGGACGTTGCGCAGCGCGCGCAGGTCTTGAAACGCAGCCGCCGCGCGGGCCCGCCAGTCGACGCCGTGATGCACGTAAAAACGTCGATCCTCGGCTTCGATCAGTGCTTCGCGCAGCGTGGACGGTATGTCGGGCAGGCGCACCGTGTCGTGGAGGTTGAACGCGTTGTCGTAGGTCACCGACAGCGGTTGACCGCCGCGATCGAGCACCCGCGCGCGCGAGACGACACCCGGCGGCGGGTCGAGCGCGTCGGGCAGCGGGGCGATGGCCATGTAAGTCGCCAGCGCAATGATCGCCGCGGCGACCCCACAGGCCGTCAGCAGTCCGCGCCGCAGCGCGCGCCGTCGGGCTGGCTTACTCGTCGCCCTGCACCTCGAGCGTTCCGCTCACACCGTTGCCGAAAACATCCGGGTCGTACATCTCCTCGGCGTGAGTCGGCAAGATCGCGAAGCTGCCCGGCGCGATCGCCTGGGCCACGTAGGACAAGTGGTACCGCCCGGCCGGCAAATACTCGGAGTAGTACCGCGCCGTGTCGTGGCGTAGCTCGCGATGGTAGAAGCTCCAGAAGCTGACTGCGAAAGTCTGCCAGTCGTCATAGCGATGGAAGAATGACGTCGGCGCGTAGGGCACCTCGGCCTTGTCCGTATCGACGGTCGAGGCGGTGGCCAGGTCGCGGTTGACCGGCTCGAGCCCTCCGGGGATCGGATCGTCGATCACGACGAAGTTGCGGGGACCCGCGAGCAGGACGAACAGATCGACGCGCACCAGTTCGCCCCGGCGAATCGTCGCCGGGTCTCCCAGTGCGACGAACGTACCGTCGCGCTCAACCGAGTACTCGCGGTGGACCTCGATTCCGGCATCGACCGGGGTTGTCGGCATCGCGAGCGGCGACCAGGCCAGCGTGACCCCGTAGTACATCCGTCCCTGACCCTCGCGTGTCAATCGCACCGCGGTGTCGCGACCCGGGTCGCCGGTTTGCATCGCGCGCTCGAAACTCGCCGCACCCGCACGGCGATCCTCGAACGAGGCTTCACCGAGGGACTTTCCATCGAGCGTCGCGGCGACGGTGAACGATGGGGCTTCGTGCTCGTAGGCTTTCGCATACGCGGCGATGGCCGCAGTGCAGAACAGGTTCTCCTGCGTATTCTCCCAGTGGTCGCGCCGGCCGCGGCTCTGGGTCAGTGAGCGGACGAGCTTCATCGGCAGCTCGGCGGCTCCCGCTCCGGCGAGCGCGGGCGTGCCCTGGGCGATCAACGCATCGAGCACGGCACAGCTCGTGCGCAGTTCGGAGCTCAGCAAGTACTGGTAGCCGTCATCGAGCGATTCAGTGAAGGCGATCTTGCCGCCGCTCTCCTGCGCGGAGGCCAGGATCGAATCGAGCGCTTCCCGTTGCGCGGCCTCCGGGGCCACGAGTCTAGCGAGCGCCTGAAGGTAATGCGCGCGGGCGAACAGATCCATCTGTTGCAGGTGCGGGCGCAGCCGCGCCGCGTCATCGAGCGTCGCCTTGCCGGATCGAGCGAGTGCGGCCAGAGCCACCGCGCGCACGCTCGACGCCATTCCTTTTGAAAAGAAGGTCGGCATCGTGTCCCGGCGTAGCAGAGTGATCAGGTAATCGTGGAGTTTCTGCTCGACCCCGGCCGGGACCGTGTAGCCTTGCTCGACGAGCCATCGGAATGCGAGCGCGGTGTAGGCCGACAGGTACGGGCTGGCGTATTCGTCCCGTGGCAGGAAGTAGGCCAGCGCTCCGCTCGGTGTCTGGAAGTCGGCCGCCTGATCGAGTGTCCGTTGCGGAAGCGCTTCGGCTTCCGGCCAGGCGCGGTCGCGCGGCAGCCAGTCGCCGAGCGCGCGGTAGTGTGCCGCCATGACGCCCTTGCTCAGGATCTGCTCCCAGCACGAGTAGGGGTAGTCGCGCATGTACCGGAACGCGCCGTCGAGGCTTCCGATCACGGTCGGCGCGACGCGAACCGTCACCCCGCCTACGTCCGTGCGCATCGCGTCGGGGAAACGCAGCTCTTCGCGCACGTCGTGTTCGACCGTGCTGCCGTACTCGGCCGCAGTCTGGAGCGACTGGCGCCGCCGCACCGGGATCTCGGCCACCAGACCGTCCGCGTCCCGGCGATCTCGCGCGCGAATCTCGAAGCGTATCTGTCCGGTCTCTGCGGCTTCCACCGCGAGCGTTACGGTTTTGCGCTCGAAGGGCGCGACCGTCAGCGTGCGGTTGAGCTTGGCCGCCCGGCGCACGGCCCCGCGCGCGTTTCCGCTGACCGAAATCTTACGCGGTTCGTCGGTGCGGTTCATCACCGTGAATCGCGCCTCGAAGCGGTCGCCCTCGACGACTTGGTTGGGGAGTGCCGCCCGCAGCTCGGTCTCACGATTGACGCGGAAACTTCCCTGGCCCAGACCGAACCGATCCTCCGCGGTCGCCGCCAGCACCAGCACGCGCCAACCGGTCAGGTTATCCGGAACCTCGAACTCGATCCGGGCGCGGCCCTCGGCGTCGGTGGTCAGTGCAGGGTTCCAGTAGCTGACGAACTTGAAGACCGAGCGCAACGCCGGATCCAGCCCGCCATCCCCGCCCGGTGAGGCGCCTTTCTTGGCAAAGGCCTGGATACCAATGAGCTTCTCGAGGATGTTGTAGTTCCATAGATCGAGCGCCTCTTGCGCGTACATCCCGCGGTGCGGGTCAAAGCCCGCGGTCCCTTCGATCAACAGATCGAGAACCGACTCGTCGAGCACGGCAACCGCGAGTTGCATCGCGGGCACGTCCCCCTGCCGCGTGCGCGCGGCGATCTCGACCACTGCGCGCTCGCGGGGCTTGAGGACCTCGGCCGTGGGGCGTACCGTGACCTCGATCTCCTTGTACGGATCGCGCACCTCAGTCTGCGAGTAGCCCAGACGGAAAGACGGTTTGCCTAGATCGACATCCTCGTCGCTCGGCGGCCGCTCGACGCGCGGCGAGGTGACCAAGACCGACAGGTGAAATCCCGGGATCAAGTCGGGTTCGACCGGGAACTCGACGATCGGCGTGCTGCCTTCGAGCCGGGTCCGCCAGCGCCGGATCACACCGCTGCGTTCGAGCGTTACCAGCGCCTGCGCTCCTGGAAACGGGTTCTTGACCAGATAACGCGCGGTTTCGCCGACGCGTAGCGTCTCTTTTTCGGGCACGATCTGCAGGTGATGGCCGGGGGGCGCCTCCCACAGCACGACCCCTCGACCGACGGCCCAGCGTCTCGTGGTGCTGGCCACCGGTCGCCCCGCGGTATCCTCGATCGACGCGGTCAATCGATGCTCGCCGGCCGCCTCCGGCGTGAACGTGCAGGCGACCGGCTCGGCCGCCGACATCGCGGAACTCGCGCCGGCGGGCTCCCACTCGTGCGTGTATTGGGTCAGATACGCATTCCCTGCGCCTTTGACTCGCGCGGCGTGCGTGACCAGGCGTTCGACCTTGAAGCTCACCGGGACGCCGGCAACGATCTTTCCCATCTCGTCGGTGACGATTGCGGTGAACTCGGTCGGTTCTCCGACCGACAGCACCCAGTCCACCTGCCGCACGCCGATGTAACGATCGCGCCCGGCGAACCTCGCGCTGGCGCGGCGCGCGATGTACTTGCCGCGGTCATCCCGCACCGCGCTTTCGACCGACAGGCCGCCGTAGAGGATCTTCTCGGTCCGAACGGCAAAGCTCGTCACTCGCTCTCCGCCGCGGTCGAGCGCGGACTCGGACTGGTGCATCGTTTCGGACTCCGGGTCGCCGACGTCGAATGTGTGGCTCTTCGCGGCGACATCGACCGGAACGAACGGCGTCGTTCGCACGATCGCAGTGACGCGGGTTTCGGCATCGACGTAGGGGCCGCCGGCATGAAGCGTGGCCGTGGTCGTCGCGGTCGCCGTGTCGCCCGGTCGGTACAACTCGCCGTCGAGGTCGGTCGTCACCTTGAACGGAGCGGGCGTGAAGTCGCTGACCAGCACCGACAGCGGCGTCGAGATCCAGTCGGGCGCGAATTCGGCGCGCAGCTCGAAACGGTACCAGCCGACCGCGCTGGTCGCGGGCACGGTGAACTCGCCATCGAAGCCGCCGAAGCCGTCGAGCGTGATCGAGCTGCGCTCATGGACGACCTTGTCCAGCGGATCGATCACCTTGAGCGCGTAGCCTGATCGTGGCGCGGGCTCGAGCCTCTCGTTTCCCGCGTTACGGACCCAGGTTTTGTACTGGACGCGGTCGCCGGTGCGATAGATTCCCTGCGCCGTCGTTCCCCAGGCCCGCAGGTGGCCGTGAACGGGGCGGCGCCAGGCGTCGATCCAACTCTCGTCGGGCCCGCGCTCAGCGATGCGGAACTCGCGGATCAGCGGCACGACGGCCAGGTCCTCGCCTCGTTGCACGCGCACTGAGAGCTGCGGCTGGTCGCGCTCGCGCCAGTAGGTGATCAACTCGACCTTCGGGTCGATCGTCTCTGATCCGGGGAGCTCGGCGAGGCCGTCTGTATCGGTCGTCGCGCGCGCCCGCGGTTCTGTGGCCGTATCGAAGCTCACAAGCGTCGACTCGACCACCTGGACGGTGGCACCGGAGACGGGATCGCCGGTGGCGAGGTCCGTGACCCACACCAAGGTATTGAAGTGACCGACCTTGACGTGCACGTGGAACGGCGTGACCTGCGAGAAAAACCAGATCCCCGGTCCGGTGTGTGGCGTCGAGCTCAGCGTGCCGACGACCGCGCCCGATCCGGCGTCGAGCCAGTCGCGCACGTCGAGCGGAGAACGAAACGCGATGTCCGGCGCCGCCGGCAATGGCACGCGGTGGGTGAGCCCGCGACCGACGCCGGCCTCGGTCAGGCGATCGAAGCGGGCCTGCACTGAGTCCAGATTTTGCGTGATGACCGGCAGACGCGTTGCGGCCTGGCTTTCGAGCACCGATATCGGATGGGTCACGCGCAGGTCGGGCTTGCGATGGTCGGTCGCAAAGCGCAGATCGATCGGCGCGACCAGCGGCCGGCCGAACTGGTCGGTCACCGACGATGCCGCGGCCTGCAGCCGGTACTCGGTGACGGCGCGCAATGGAGCCGGTAACGAGACCTCATACTCGTGAACGTTGGAAATGCCGCTGAGTCGGGACCAGGCATTCTGCGAGGCCCACGGGTCTTCGCCCGCCAGCGCCGGCGTGACGCGCAACTGCGCGCCGAGAACATCCTCGCCGACCGGTGAGGAGAAGACGAGCGAGATCGCGGCCTGCGGGTCGCATCGAGTTGAAGGCCCCCGGACATCCCCCGGGTGCCGGCGCACGGCGCGACCCCGCAGGTCCTGGCACTGAACGTAGACGAGACGGGGTTCGGGAAAGGTGCGGAAGGTGACGACGTCGCGGTTTTCGATTCCGGCCTCGGAGCCCCGGACCGGACGAATTCCTGGCGTCACGTGCAGCGCAATCGCGGTGTCCCCCGGGAGCTCGCGCACGGGCCGGACGAGCCAGACCGTCGGACGCGGCTCGGGAGATCCATCGGTTTCGTCGTATTCGCCAGACTCCTCGCGCTGCGGGCGCTCGACCTCGGCGCGAAACGCGGCTCCGGTGGCGCTCCGGAACTGCAGATGCTCGGCGAGCGAAGACTCATCGACCTGTTGGTTGAGGACCACGCGGATCACGGGTGTCCCCGGCGCGGTCCAGTTCTCGGCCCAGACGTTGTCGATGGCCGGGCGCTCGGTGACGAAGGTGTGGCGGACCTCGGCGCCCAGCGTCGCTCCGTCGGCCGCCTTGATCCCCGGGCGCACGACGATCGCGTAGCGCGTCGCCGGCAGCAGCGCCTGCTGTTCGGAAAGCCGGCAGGCGAGCGCCGCACGATCGATCCAACGCCACTCGCAACCCGGATCGGGCGTGATGGCGATCGGCAACTCGGCCGCGGTCCGGTCCATGCGGCCGAGTGGCACGACGTCGCGGTCGAACTGGAACACGATCTGCCGTTCGGCGGAGACGTCCTCGCCTGCGGGCGTGATGCGCAGCAGCTGCAGCGGTGGAGGTTCGGCGAGGATCTGGGCGGCGGCTAGGAGCGGAAGGATCAGTAGCAGACCACGATTGAGGCGCATGAGCGATCCTAGCATGAGGCACGTCTCAAATCGTCACGGCCGCCCCGCTCGGCGCTTGCGGCACACGCGTGTTCGAGCGACAGTAAAGCCGTATGCTCGCGCTCCTGAGGGTCGTAGCCGTCGGTCTGCTCGCGCTCCCGGCGCTCGGCGGCGGCCCCACCGAAGGCCGTTGGCAGGGGCAGGCCCGCGGAATCTGCTGGGAAGGAAGTCCGCGCGAGCACGGTGCCGAAGCGCTCGATCCCCTGGCGGCGCTCGGGGTCAACGCGATCTCTCAGACGCCGTTCGCGTTCATGCGCGATCCCCACGAGACCGCGGTGCGCTTCGCTAGCCCGGCTGAGCCCCACGAGGGCCGCGGCTGGTGGGGTGAGCGCGCGGAGGGGATTCGCTTCCTCGCCCACGCCGCGCGCGAACGCAAGATCGGGACGCTGCTCAAGCCGCACATCTGGCTTCACGACTCCTGGCCGGGTGAGATCGAGATGCGCTCGGACGCAGCTTGGCAGGCATGGTTTGCGAGCTATCGCGAGTTCCTGCTCGGTTGGGCGCGCTTCGCCGCAGCGAATGGGATCGAAGGGTTGTGCATCGGCAACGAGCTGGACAAGACGACCGTGCGCGAGCGCGAATGGCGCGCCTTGATCGCGGAGGTCCGCGCCGTGTATCCGGGGCTCTTGACCTACGCCGCGAACTGGACCGATTTCGAGGCGATTCCATTCTGGGACCTCCTCGACGCGATCGGCGTCAACGCATACTTCCCGTTGTCCGATGCGGCACGACCGGACGTCGCCGAGCTGACGCGTGCGTGGGGTCCGATCCACGCGCGCCTCGAGAAGCTCTCTCAGCGGGTCGGGCTCCCGGTCATCTTCACCGAGATCGGCTATCGCCCAGCGGAGCATGCGCTCTCACATCCGTGGGTGTGGGAGGACGAGAACCCGGTTTTGGCACCCGAGTGCCAGGCGAGCGCCTATGACGCGGTCCTGCGGACGTTTCTCGACGAGCCCTGGTTCGGCGGGATCTTCTTTTGGAAATGGCACGCCGAGGAGCGCGTCTCCAACCGTCGTAACCCGGCCAACAGCTACTCGCCGCGCGGCCTGGGCGCCGAGGAAGTGCTGCGACGGGCGTTTCACAAAAAGCCCGGCTGAGGGGGATCGGTGATGTCGTTCGATGTGGAGTTCCTGGGGTACGCGGCCGGCACGTTGACGACGCTTGCGTTCGTCCCGCAAGTCCTGCGGACCTGGAAGACCCGGTCGACCGAGGACATTTCGCTGGGAATGTTCTCGGTGTTTACCACCGGCGTGGTGTTATGGGGAGTCTACGGATTACTCCTTGGCTCCCGCCCGATCATCATCGCCAACGCGGTGACACTGGTGCTGTCGGGGACGGTGCTGGGGCTCAAGCTCAAGCACGGCTAGCGCGTGGAGGACGTTTCGGTCGATCTGCTCGTCGTCGGCGCCGGTGCGGCGGGGATGATGGCCGCGCTCGCTGCGCGCGGGGCGATCGATCGCTCGGGCGCGACGCGGCGACCCGGGCCGGAGGCGCCGCGCGTCCTGGCGCTGAACGCGACCCGGCGACTCGGTCTGAAGATCCTCGTGTCGGGGGGCGGGCGCTGCAACGTCACCAACGCCCGGGTCACGGCCGGGGACTTCGATTGCGATGCGCCGCACACGGTGCGCGGCATCCTCCGCGGTTTCCCGACCGAGTCGGTCCAGACGTTTTTTGAGGGTTGCGGCGTTCCGCTGTATGAAGAGCCGACCGGGAAGCTCTTTCCGCGCTCGGACGACGCGCGCGACATCCTGAACGCGCTGACCGCTGCGTTGACCGAGGCCGACGTCCCGATCGTGGTCGAGGCCGACGTGGTCGATCTTCGACAGGGGCAGGAACGCTGGGCTGCGACCTGTGCGGACGGGCGAGTCTTCGCGGCGACGCGGGTCATTGTCGCCACCGGCGGACGCAGTTTGCCCAAGACCGGCTCGCGCGGGTTCGGCACGGAGTTCGCGCGCCGGGCGGGTCATTCGATCGCTCCCGAGCTTCCGGCGTTGACGCCGGTGTGGCTCGATCCCGGGACACCGCTAGCCGGGCTTGCGGGCATTACCCACCCAGCGCTGTTGACGCTCGCGCCGCGCGGGTTGCCGGCGGAGCAGATCGCCGGCGCGCGCTTTCGCCCGTTGGCGCGCAGCGCCGGGAGTCTGTTGATCACGCATCGCGGAATCTCGGGACCGGCGGCGCTCGATGTCAGTGGAGCCTGCGCGCTCGTGCTGCACGAGGCGGCGGACGTGGAACTGGTCGGCGACTTTTGGGCTCTGTCGCGTCCGGCGGCGGAATGCGCGGCGCTGTTCCGTGCGGCGAAGGCACCGGGCGCCTGCTTGGCGTCCGACCGTTCGCCGCGACCGACGCAGTTCGATGAGTTTCTCGACGACTTGCGCGAGCTTGGAAAAGACGGCCGCGCGGCCGTGGCCACCGTGTTGGCGCGCGCGCTGCCCCGGGCGCTCGCGGATGCACTACTGCTCTCGTCGGGGCTCGATCCGCTGCGAGAGGCGCGACAGCTCGGCGCGGCGGCGTGGCGCGAAGTGCATGCCGCGGTCACCCGACGCGATTTATGCCTGGTCGGGGTCGCGGGATACGACAAGGCCGAGGTTACCCGCGGCGGGGTGGTGTTGGCGGAGTTGCATCGGAACTCGCTCGAAAGCCGCCTGCACCCGGGCCTGTACTTCTGCGGTGAGGCGATTCACTGCACCGGGCGACTCGGCGGGTTCAACTTCCAATGGGCTTGGTCGAGTGGATTCACGGCCGGGGCCGCGGCCGGGGCGGTAGTCGGACGGCCTGGGGCCTGCTAGACTCCCCACCTTCCTGCGGAATCGCCCGCAATCATCCCGACTCAACGGAATTCACCATGATCGCCACCCAACGACTATCCCTGCACTTCGGCAAGCAGCTGCTGTTCGAGAACGTCTCGCTGAGGTTCACCGGGGGCAAATGCTACGGATTGATCGGCCCGAACGGAGCCGGCAAGTCGACGTTTCTCAAGATCCTCTCCGGTGCGATCGAGCCCAGTTCGGGTTCCGTCGTCGTGCCGGAAGGGTTGCGGGTCAGCGTGCTCAAGCAGGACCACTTCGCGTTCAACGAAGTCGACGCTTTGACCACGGTGTTGATGGGGCATCAGCGGCTGTGGGCGATCATGCAGGAAAAGGACGCCCTCTACGCGAAGCCCGACTTCGGTGACGCGGACGGGGTGCGCGTAGCGGAGCTCGAGACCGAATTCGGCGAGTTGCACGGTTGGGAGTCGTCGGCGCAAGCCGGCGAGCTGCTGTGCAGTCTCGGGATCCCGGTCGCGCGTCACGCGACGTTGATCCGCGACCTCGATGATGGCGACAAGGTTCGCGTCCTGCTCGCTCAGGCGGTCTTTGCCGAGCCCGATATTTTATTACTCGACGAGCCGACGAACCACCTGGATGTCGATTCGATCCTGTGGCTCGAGGAGTTCCTGCTCGAGTTCCGCAACACCGTGATCATCGTCTCGCACGACCGGCATTTCTTGAACAAGGTCTGTACCCACATCGCCGACATCGACTTCCGTGCGATTCAGCTCTACACCGGCAACTACGACTTCTGGAAGGCGGCGAGCGAGATGACGCTGCGCCACCAGCAGTCGCAGGACATGCGAAATGAAGAGAAGGCCAAGGAGCTGAAGGCTTTCATCGCGCGGTTCAGCGCCAACGCGTCGAAGGCCCGCCAAGCGACCTCACGCAAGAAGATGCTGGCCGACCTGGACGTAGAGAGCGTGCGCCCATCGTCGCGCAAATATCCCCATGTCGTATTCAATCCGGAAAAGCTGCGGGGAACGGAGCTCGTCGCGCTGGAGAACCTCTCGAAAACCGTCGCCGGCGAGCGACTGTTCGCCGATATCCGCCTAACGATCACCAAGAAAGAGCGCGTCGCCGTGATCTCGCGGAACTCGCTGGCCATCTCGGCGCTGCTCGAAATCATCGCCGGAGCGACGCTGCCCGACGGCGGCAGCGTGCGCTGGGGTAGCTCGGTGCGGCGATCGTTCCTGCCCAAGGACAACAGCGCGCTGTTCGACGTCGATCTGAACGTGATCGACTGGCTGCGGCAGTTCAGTGAAGACCAGGACGAGAACTTCATCCGCACTTTTCTCGGTCGTATGCTGTTCACGGGCGACGAGTCGAAAAAGTCGGTCCGAGTCCTTTCGGGCGGCGAGAAGGTCCGCTGCATGATCGCCAAGCTGATGCTCGAGGATCCGCACTGCCTGATCCTCGACGGACCCACGAACCACCTGGATCTCGAGTCGATTACCTCGCTGAACGAGGCGCTGATCCGGCGCGAGGGCGCGCTGATCTTCGGTACCCACGACGTCGAGTTCGCCCGCACCCTGGCCGACCGCGTGATCGAGATCACACCGGAAACCGTGATCGACCACCACCTGTCCTACGAAGAGTTCCTCGAGCGCCGGGCCGACGCCACGCGGCTGACCGTCGGCGCCTGATCCGGCCACCGCCGGGCTACAATCGGCGCTGTGAAAAAGGTGCCTGTCCCTATTTCTCGGCACCCGTTGCGGGCATTGCTGGTCGCGCAGTTTTTTGGGGCGTTCAACGACAACGCCTGGAAACTTCTGGTGGCGCTGCTGGCGATCCGCTCGATCGGATCGGGCGGCGGGACGGGGCTCGATTTTCAGGCGGCGGCGCAGAGCAAGACGACGCTGGCGTTCGTCGTCTTCACGCTGCCGTTGATGATCTTCTCGCTTCCGGCGGGTGTGCTCGCGGATCGGGTGAGCAAGCGCACGATCCTGGTCGGAACGAAGCTGCTCGAACTGGCGCTGATGGTGCTGGGAACCTTCGTCCTCTACGAGTGGCCGCAGTCGACGGGACTTCCGCTCTTGGTGCTCGGATTGATGGGGCTGATGAGCGCGCTGTTCAGTCCGGCGAAGTACGGGATCTTGCCCGAGATCCTACGGCACGATCAGCTCTCCGGCGGCAACGCGCGCCTGGAGATGTGGACCTTCCTGGCGATCATCGGCGGAACCGCCGCGGGGGGCTGGTTGCTCGATGCGAGCCCGGCGCCGTGGTTCGTCGGGGCACTGCTGACCGTGTTCGCAGGAATCGGGTGCATTGCCGCGCTTGCCGTGCCGCGCGTTCCGCCGGCGCGCACCGAGGGTGGATTTGTAGACACGGTTCGCGGAGCCTGGCGCGTGGTCCGTGCGGATCGGGTCCTCGGGCTCGCGGTGCTGGGCTCGACGTTCTTCTGGACCATCGCCAGCCTGCTGGGTCAGGACGTTCTCGTCTACCTCAAGTCGGTCCTCGGCGTCTCCGACCAACTCTCGGGGTTGCCGATGGCGGCCTTCGGCATCGGCGTCGGCGCGGGTGCGATGCTGGCCGCACGTCTTTCGGGAGGCAAGGTCGAGTATGGTCTGATTCCGCTCGGTGCGATCGGTCTGGCAACTGGCGCAATGGTCCTGGGCATCGTCGCCCCGGGCTTCGTCGGCACGACGATCCTGATGGCGCTGATGGGTGTGGCGAGCGGACTGCTGATCGTGCCGCTCCACGCACTGCTGCAGTGGCGCTCGCCCGCGGATCGGCGCGGCGGTGTGATCGCGCTGTCGAACGTGCTGGTCTTCGGCGGCATCCTGTCCGGCTCGCTGATCGCGGAAGTACTCTCGCGCCAGGGACTCTCGGCGCGGGGGATCCTGGTCGCGGGGGCGCTGGGCACGCTCGCCGGAACGGCCTGGGCGGTCCGGCTGCTTCCCGATTCGCTGCTGCGGCTGATGCTCGTGCTGGCCACGCACTCGATCTACCGGCTGCACGTGATCGGCCGTGATCGGATTCCGGAGCGGGGCGGAGCGCTTCTGGCCCCGAATCACGTCTCGTTCATCGATGGGTTGTTGCTACTGGCCAGTGTCGATCGTCGGATTCGATTCGTTGTCGATGCCGGCTACTTCCACTCGCCGTTCCTCGGCCCGTTCCTGCGGACGCTGGGGGCGATCCCGATTTCGTCGTCGGGCGGGCCACGTCAGATCCTGCGCGCGTTGCGGGACGCCGGGCGTTACGTGGATGAGGGTGAGCTCGTCTGCATCTTTCCCGAGGGCCAGATCACGCGCACTGGCCTGATGCAGCCGTTCCGCCGCGGCATCGAGCGCATCGTGCGCGGCCGGGACGTGCGCGTGATTCCGGTACACCTCGATCAGGTTTGGGGCAGCGTCTTCAGTCGTTCGCGCGGG
>JANNRU010000680.1:0-1865 GCA_031401755.1 Acidobacteriota bacterium
GGAACAGGCACGACAGGTCGTCGGTCACGGCGCCCGATATTTTCGTCGCACCGATCCCGTTAAGAAACGATCTGCCCCCGGTCTCGAGTGCCATCCGCACCAACGTGTCCTGTGCATCCGTGACGCGTCTTCTGCGTTCCGTGACCAAGCCGCCGGCTTGGACCGCGTAGACGCGCACACCGCTCAGCGCTGCCTGCGCGACGACCTGCTCGAACGCGGACGCCCCGCTCAGCGAGTCGATCGCCATCGCTTCGAGGTCTCCCGGCGGGCCCTGCAATTCGCTTTTGAAAAACGACATGTAGTGGTCGCCGGGGTTCGACCGCATCGTGTCCGCGAAATAGATCAAGACCTTCGGCGAATCGAGCTCGGTCAGACGGGCGATGACCATGGCCAACCGCCGCATGGCCTTGTCGGAGAGCCAGCGTTCTTCTTGTTGGTACTGGCGGGCGAGCCGTTTCGCACGGTCGACCTCGCCGCGACGAATCCGATCCTCGACCTCGAGGACACGGCGATCCTCCTCGAAAGCCAGGAGATTCCACTGCTTTCGATCCTTGTCGATCTCGCCGAGGCTGTCCAGGAGTCGATCGGTCTCCGAGGTCAAGTCGCAAAAGGTTCGCAACTCATCACCGTTCGAGACGACGAGTCCGCGAGCCCCGTCGCGGACGAGATCAGGAATCAATTTGCGCGCGAGTTCGAACGCGCGGGCGCGTCCGGGCATGGTCATCCGATGCTGATCGAAATAGAAGGCGATCGTCGGCGCCGCGCCAACCCGCGCGGTCGGATTTGGGTCGGCGGTTTCGTTGGCTGCCGAGTCGGAATCCAGGCGCCCCGGTACTGGTTGCGGGTCGCAAAGGCGATCGACCGTGAACTCCTTGATCGGTCGACCCGCGATGACGAGCCGGAAGTCCTCGCGAGTCAGGCCGGCCAGGATGTCTGCGGGTCCGGTCGCGCTCGCGTCGATCTGGATCAGGCGGCGGCTTGAACGTTCGACAATCCCCGTCGGGAGTGGCTTGGCAGGTGGGACGACCTCATCCGCCAGAACGATCCGCCCTGCGGTGAACAGCGCGATCGAGAACAGTCCGACGCGTGCCGACATGGAACTCCTCCGGCGGGCCGAGGCGGCGCCGCCATCCGATCTTCCAGGAATCGGACCAATCCGTCAATGTCCGCGGGCTTCGTCCGGTTTCGGGGCGGCAACCGGCGACTCGGCGGCGTGGAACTCACGGATCGTCTCGACGCGTGGCGAGCCGTCCTTCTCCGAGCGGACGGCGAGACGATAGGCGTAACGCCCAGGACTCAGGCTTCCCGCGGGGAAGATGTCGCGAACCAACGCGCAGGGGGGCCCGATCAATTCCACCCGCAACGGTTCGAACTCGATCGCTCGCGTGCCGGAGAGCGCGCGGTCGACCACCACGATTTTCGCATCGCGACGACCCCGGCAGACGAGCCCGACGAAGGCGATGGGTCGGTTCGGGTCCGCCGGTTCGTCGATCCCGAGCGCCAGGGAACCGCTCCCGCGGGAACGCCCGTCACGCGAGAACCCGCCCGTGGCCGGCTGGAGCAAATGGATCGGACCCGCCACGCCAAGACCCTGAGGCGTCCGCGTCCATTCGACGCGCAACCGATCGGACAGGACGAGCCCGGTGAAGGACTCGCGGGCCACGCTGACGATCTCGAGCGCATTCGTAGCGAGCGTCATCGCGCTTTCGAGCACGACGGGGCGGCCGGGAGCGGAGATCTCGATGCGGCCAGAGACCTCTTCGCGTACTCGTTCGCGCGAGACAACCGAGGCACCAACGTCCCATTTCGCCGGCTGGAGCGCGTTCGGAGGGATCCGGATCTGCAACAGCGCAGTGAATCGTTCT
>JANNRU010000681.1:0-1708 GCA_031401755.1 Acidobacteriota bacterium
GCCTGCAGGTGCAGCTGATGGACTCGGCAGACGCTCGCATCGAGTGGCTGGCAGCGCAGGCGCCGCTCTGGCGGGCCGCCAAGGAGAAGACGCTGGTGTTCGTCGCGCATCGCGAGACGCTCGAGATGGTGCGCGCCGCCCTGAGCCAGCGCGCGCAGTTGGCCACCGGCATGTTTCACGAAGAGCTGTCGTCGGCGCGGCGCGACACCGAGGTCGCGCGCTTCCGCGAGATTGATGGCCCCAGCCTGCTGGTGTCCACCGAATGCGGCGGTGAGGGCCGCAACTTCGAGTTCTGTACGCGCCTGGTGCTGTTCGATCTGCCCTGGAATCCGCGTGTCGTCGAGCAACGGATCGGGCGGCTGGACCGTATCGGCCGCAGTCGGCCGGTCGAGATCATCTACTTCCGACCTGCCGCCGGCTTCGGGGCGACCGTGACCGGGCTCTACGAGACCCTCGGCTTGTTCCGAGAGCCGATGGGTGGAATCGAGGCCGAACTCGGCCGAATCGAGGAGCGCCTAGAGGATCTCGCGCTCGGTGACGTCGAACGCCCACCGGTCGCCAGCCTCGCCGACGTGCTGACCGACGCGCGAGATCTGCTCGGCCGCGTCCGGCTCGCTGCTTTCCGTGAGCTGCACCGCGCACCGTATCGTCCGGAGCTCGCGCGTTCGATCCTCGATCGCGTTCCCGAAGAGTTGGAGACGCGAACCCGCGAAGTCGTGCTCGCGACCTGCGAGCATCTCGGCCTGCACGTCGAAGAATACCAAGGTGGCAGTCGCCACTCGATCGAATTCGGCCGTGGGGCGCGGGTCGACAGCCTTCCCGGAGTTAGCGGCGGGGCGAGCTTCCTCGGAACCTTTTCCCGCGAGGAAGCGGTGGCCGACGAGAGCATCGACTTCTTTTCATCAGGTCACCCGTTGGTCGAGGGCTTGCTGGCCTGGCTCGATGACGCCCCGTTCGGCCGGGTGGCGACGCTGCGCGGGACGACCTCCGACGCGCCGGGGCTCGGGCTGGTCGCCGTCTACAAAGAGGGTCGCCGACTCACCGCCGTGGCCTGTGATGCCGCGGGGCGCGAGCGACCCGCTTGGGCTTCTTGGGTGCTCGCGGGAGCGCCGGACTGCCGTCCCGTGCCGGCCGACGTCTGGTCGCGCCAAGCCGATTGGGCGTCGCTGGTTCGCCGCCTCGCCTCAAAGTTCAGCGACCGCGGATCGCCGGTCGTGCTCGCCGCCTTGTGGATGATGCCGAACGCCGGTCAGCCGAGCACGAGCGCGGCGACCGAGAAGTAGATCAACAGGCCGGTCACGTCGCAGATCGTCGCGATGAACGGATTCGACGAGGTCGCCGGGTCCGCACCGAGTCGACGCAGGACGAACGGCAACATCGACCCGACGACCACGCCCCACATCACCACCGCGACGATTGACAGTCCGACCGCAATTCCCAGCCGCGCCCAGTCTTCTCCGTATCCGCCGGAGACCGTGGCGCCGACCGCGATGCGTAGGAATCCGAGTGTCGCCAGGAGCAAGCCCAGGCTCAAGCCAAGCAGCGCCTCGCGTCGCATCACTCGCCACCAATCGCTGAGATCGACCTCACCAAGCGCCATCGCCCGGATGACGAGGGTTGCCGCCTGCGACCCGCTGTTACCTCCGCTCGAAATGATCAACGGCACGAAGAGGACGAGCACGGCGGTTCGCGCGATGTCCAGCGACAG
>JANNRU010000682.1:0-14307 GCA_031401755.1 Acidobacteriota bacterium
GTACATCGTCACCCCCGCTTTCGACGTCCTCCGTCACCGGGTGACGCTGGGGGTCAGGCTAGATGGGCGAACGGGAAATCTCCCACCATCGGGACTTCCACCCGACCAGATGCGATAGCTAGTGAGGCTGCACGATAGTCCGAACAAACCGCCATTCCGTTTTCGACTCGGGTACGAGCCCCGGGCCAGTGGCCGATAACCCTGACATTGCGTCAACTCAAATCCGCAGGAACGCGCACAATTCCACCGTTTGCCGGGGCGGGCAAGGCCGCGGCGGGCGTAACTCTCCCGCCGGGTCACTGCGCCCCCTTCAATAGGCCTCGCAACCGATCCCCAGTCCCGGTGCCAGAGCTTCGATCCGCGCGCGGCAACGGGTTCGGCCCGGTCGCCGCCGCGTGGATCGGCGAGCACCTCTTCGATGACGACGCGCCCGTCGCCGATCGCCTGCAGCCGCTCGCGCCGCTTCTTGCGCAGGCAGCGGCGGACGAGATCGACGATCCGCGCTGGAGTCTCCGCGGGGAGCGCTCCGAAATCGGGGGTGTCCTTCAACACGGCCGCCAGAACGTGCGAAACCGTTTCCCCATCGAAGAGGCGCCGCCCGGTCAGCTTCTCGTAGAGCACGACGCCGAACGACCAGACGTCGGCGCGCCGGTCGACCGCAACGGCCGCGGCCTGCTCCGGCGCCATGTACGCCGCGGTGCCAAGGATCATCCCCGCCATCGTCGCGGCGTGAGTCATCGTCGGCGAGTTCCCCGAATCGAGCGAGCGCAGGCCCGAGGCGTCGTTCGTGTACGCCTTCGCCAGGCCGAAATCGAGAACCTTCACCACGCCTTCGGGTGTCAGCTTGACGTTTGCGGGCTTCAGGTCGCGGTGGACGATTCCCTTGTCGTGCGCTTCCTCGATGGCCATCGCGATCTGTTTGGCGATCTCGAGCGCCCGCTCCTAGGGGATCGCTCCGCGCTTCAACCGCTCCGAGAGGTCTTCCCCCGCGACCAGCACGAGGAACTGCTGGCCGTCCGATTCGTCGAGTCCGTAGATCGCCGCGATGTTGGGATGATTGAGGGAGGCGAGCACCTGCGCTTCCCGCTTGAAGCGTTAGAGGCGCTCCGCGTCTTGCGCCACCGCCGCGGGAAGGACCTTGATCGCGACGTCGCGGCCTAGTTTCGTGTCCCTGGCGCGATAGACCTCGCCCATGCCGCCTTCGCCGACCTTGGCGGCAATTTCGTAGGTTCCGAAACGGGTGCCGGATGGGAGGGTCATCGCGGCCGGGAGTATAGCCGTCGGCGGCGATTGGTCGTCGCGACGGGATACAATGAGCGAGCGGCACCGGATTTTGGGCTGCCGCGCTCGAAATTGGGAGATTGTTACCGATGACTGGAACGCAGAGCATCCTCCGAGCCCTCGAGAACGAGAAGGACGCTTTGAAGCGCAAGTTTGGCGTGAAGAGTCTCGGGGTCTTCGGGTCGTGGGCACGCGGCGAGGCCACCGCTGGGAGTGATCTCGACTTGCTGGTGGAGTTCGATTCTCCGACGTTTGATCGCTACATGGATCTGAAGTTCCACATCGAAGACCTCCTCCACGTTCAGGTCGACCTGGTCCTCAAGGGGAGCCTGAAACCCGCCCTTCGCGACAGGATTCTCAAGGAGGTCCGGGACCTTGCGTGACCCTCGCGTGTATCTCGAAGACATGCTCGAAGGCATCCGCCGGATCCGGAGCTACGTCCACGGACGGTCCTTCGAAGACTTCGAGCACGATGAGTTGGTCGTCGACGGAATCGTTCGGAATCTGGAGGTGCTCGGAGAGGCGGCCAAACAGATTCCGGACGATCTCAAAAAGACTCATCCGGAAGTGGACTGGCGCAAGATAGCGGGTCTTCGGGACGTCTTGATTCATCAGTACTTCGGAATCGACCTCGTGATCGTGTGGGACATCGTCCAGAACAAGCTGCCGGCGCTCGAATTCGAGGTGCGGAGAATTCTCCAGGAACTGCCCCCGTCAGACCATGGCTGAGCTGAGGCCAGCGGGCTCGCCGAGATGGCCGCGACGGCCGCCTGTCCCAGCTTGGCAATTCGGCTGATCAAGGGTGTTTCGCCCTTTTCACTCTGCAATCCCGCCCGCACCTCATTAATCCGAGCGCGAACGTCGTCGAGGGCGTCGCGCGCGTTATGTCAACTCAAACCCCGAGGCCTTTGCCCCATATCCCTCCAATCCCCCGGGAAGAACTCCGTAGGGAGGCCCCAGAGGGCCGGGTGATGCCAGCACAGCGCGTGCCCCGTGCTCTCCCGGTGCGCGCGGATGCCCGCGCGTAACCGCCTTGTCTCCACAATCAACTGCTCGCGCGTCATTGCTTCGAGATCGTCGTCCACGATTCCTCCCTACCAGATCGCACCGGGCGACGAAGGCTCGACGGCGCCCAGTGGCGAACCGATTTGACGCCCGTCTCAGGCCACGCTTCCGCCGGCTGTCCGACGCCGGTCGATCGGGCAGACTGTCCGTTTCGTTCGACGTCAGCGGTACCTATCCTTCAGACTCCGTGGGAAGCTTCGCGGCGAGCCAGCCGCTGATTCCCGCCGACATGACCTGAACATTGGTGTAGCCGAGATTCTTGGCTCGACGAGCAGCGCTGGGCGCCTTCCGGCACATCGGGTTCGAGCAATAGAAGATTAGGACCTCGTCCTTATCGGGCGGCAGGTCACTATCCTTAGTAGCCTGCGGGGTCGAAATTCCTGGCACCCTGAACGTGCGCCTTTTCCCAACTCTGTCGCGAATTGACGTCGATGACCGATATGGGACCAGCGCCCTGCACCAGCCGATGCAGGCCATCGGGCGAGATCGATTTCTGCCCTATGAGCCAAGCGAACACGCCTAGACTCCCCTGCACGCCCTGCATCGGCCCTCGGGTCGCAGGAGAAGAGTGACCCACGCTCCAGCGCCGAGGATCGGAATAAGCGTCTTGACGAGGCTCGGATCGCGAAGGGTCACGATCAGGCCTGCCAACAGAAACGAGGACGCCAGCAACAGCGCGGCCCAAGACGGGCCGGACGGTTTTCCACTCAACCGGGAGCTCAGTACATCCGCACCCAAGACCGTGACCGCGAAGACCAGCGGGCCGGCCCTGCCCATCCAGTTCGACTCGGCGGTCAGAACCGCAATCCAGGTCGAGAGAAGCATCCCCGCCGCCACAAGGAGGTTGGGGACTATGCCGAGCCACTTGCTTCGTGTCATCGCACTTGCTCCGGTCGTTAGGTCATTACTCGATTTGGAACGTGGGAGAGCATCGTGGCACCGAGCGCGCGCCGTCGGCTGTATGCAGTAGTTCGACGGACTTGGCAGACCGCCATCGACGCCTCGCTCACGCTGCCACCTCAACGCTCGCGTAAAAGTCGACCTGGCGCGTCGTTCGACCAGGTACCACGCTTCGGTGCCGGGGCCTGGGGGGACGAAGACCATCCGCCTTCATTCCGCGAAGGTGGAGCATCATGGCACCTTGAATCCGCCGCAGGGCCGAGTCGATCGTCTTGCCGGTCGCCACACATCCCGGCAGGTCCGGAACGGATGCCCCCCAGTCGCTGTCCGAATCCTTGTTGATCCTGACGAGATAGCGGACTTTCCTCATCACCGGACTCCCTTCAGACCCGCTTGGCGTTTGACCGAGGCGAATGTCCCCTTGGGCATGTCGTCTCCCAAATTTCCGCTGACCGTTACTCGGCCCGGCTTTTCCGGATGCTTGAATTGGCGGTGACTCCCCTGAGACGCCACCAACTCCCAGCCATCGCGTTCCAGCAGGCGAATCACCTCTGCACTTTCACACTGTTACCCTACCGCCGCATCACCGTGGGTGGCCGAGTGCTTCACGCGGCCCTTGGATTCAGCCGAGATCCAGGACTGCCAAACTCCGGTTCGTCCGTATTTGCGACGATCGCAGCGCGGCCGGCCTCTCGCAAGAGGGCGCTAATTCCAACGACATTCGAAGAGTGAGCCGCGGGGCCTGCGGGATAATCACGCCTACCGTCGTACCTAAACTCGCGCTACGATCTCCACTGGCGAAGCGTCTCGCGCGAGATGTCGATGTCATGCTTCTCGGCAAGCTTCTCGCACGCAAATGTCGGACCGAAGTCCGAGTAGCAATCGCGCACGACGCTCATAGCCCGCTCACGATGAGCCGCCGATAGCTTGTGGTTACTCGGCCGCCCGCGCTTGCGGGAGACGAGACCGACGGCGCCCTTCGCGCGAAACGCACGGCACAGGCGCTCAACTTGACGCAAGCTCAGGCCGAGTTGCTCGGCCGCCTTTCGCTGTGTCAGCCGGCGTTCGACCACACGACCGATGACCTCCAGCCGGTCGAACTCTTGGGTACTCATGGTCAGGTTTCCCGCTTGCTTCATGTCGGCCTCCAGGCCCGACACGGTGCCCGAAACCCGACATTTCTACTTTGCAGAAACCCGACATTTGCACTTTGCGTCTACAGTCCTGGCGACCTTCATGGGCGGACTCGCGATCGGCAGCTGGATCGGCGGACGCATCGCCGACCGCCTGCGCCGCGACCCGCTCTGGGCCTATGCCTTCGCCGAGGTCGGGGTCGCGGTCACGACACTTTTCGTCCCCGTGATCATCTATCGCTTCCCGACAGTGAACGCCTGGCTCTGGAGCCGGCTGGGCGAGAGCCCGCTCACGCTGGCGGCTGTGCGGGCTGATCCTCCTCCTGCCGACCACGTTCATGGGCGCGACCCTGCCCGTGCTGTCGCGAGCGGTGGTCCTCTCCCCCGGCGATTTTTTATTCCTCGGCCGACGCGTGGCCCTGCTCTACGCGGTCAATACCGCAGGCGCGGTCCTCGGAGCCGTCGGCTCGGGACTGTGGCTCCTGCCCGCGCTCGGACTGTCCCGGTCGCACATGCTGAGCGTGGTCGCGATCCTCGTCGTCGCCGTGCTGGCGATGGCGTTGGCCAAGCAACGGTCCGCGGTTCCGGATCTCGCAACCCCTCCCGCCGCAAGGCCCGCGAAAGAACGAGAGCGCAAGGGGCGCCGAGAGTCGCTACCGGTCGTCGCCGCGGCCTCGCGCTTCGATGCTTGGATGGTGCTGGTCGCCTTCGCGCTGTCCGGAGCCGTGGCCATGACGCTCGAGGTGCTGCTCTCGCGTGCGCTCGGCCTCGTCGTCGGATCGGCGACGCAGTCGCTGGCGATCGTCCTCGGCGTCTTCCTGCTTGGCCTGAGCCGGGGGGCGGCGACGAATGCCGACCCGCTGGGCTGGCTCGCCGTGGTCTTCGTCGCCGCGGCCGTGGTCTGGAGCTTCCTGCGTCTGGACGAGCTGCCGCGGGTCTTTTTCAACGCGGCGCGCCGCTCGGCGAGCCCGGCTGGCGTCGGCTTCCAGGTGCGAGCGCTCGTGGCCGCGACCATCGCGCCGGTGACATTCTTTCTTGGCGCGATCGTGCTGGCGTCGCGATCCGCGAACCGGTGGCGCCGCTGGGGAACGACCGCGGTCGCCGCGGCCCTGCTGCCCCCGATCTGGTTGCTGCCCGATACAGACCGGAAGGTGCTCGGCGGCGGGCCATTCGGCGCGGTGCAACGGGGCTGGTCGAAATTGAAGGCGATGATCGACGAACGGACCCTGCTTTACTACCGCGACGGGATCTCCTCGACCGCGACCGTGTTCGAAGCACCGAACGGCGTTCGGACGCTGCGGACGAATGGCAAGGCCGACGGCAGCACCGGCGCCGATCAGGCGACCCAGAAGCTCCTCGGCATGCTGCCGGCCGTTCTGCACCCGAACGCGCAAGGCTCGGCGTTCGTCATCGGTTATGGAACCGGGATGACGGTCGGGGCGCTGACCCAGGCACCGAACGTGACCGGCATCGACGTCGTCGACATCGAAGAAGCTGTCTTTGCGGTCGCGGACGAGTTCTTCAGCCCCTGGACACACGCACCGGAGCAGAGCCCGCGCGTGCGCCGCTTCGTCGGCGACGGCCGCAACGTCCTGCTCGCGCGCGGCGGGGTGTACGACATCATCGTCTCGGAGCCGCCGAACCCGTGGATGGCCGGTGTCGCGAACCTGTTCACCGTGCAGTTCTACGAGGCGGCGAAGGAGCACCTCGCTGCGGACGGCGTGTTCTGTCAGTGGGTCCAGCTCTACGAGATGCGCTCCCCGACACTCAAGCTGGTCTACCGCACGTTTCAGAAGAGCTTTCCTCACGTGCTGGTTTTCAACGTCGGCGACGTCGACAGCATCTTGATCGGGACGCGCGACCCGCTGCGCCTCGACCTCGATCTTCTGGAACGGCGGCTCGGCATCCCCGCGGTCCGCGCGGAGGTCGCGGGAACGAGCTTCGAAACCCCCGCGTCGCTATTGTCCCGGATCGCGCTCACCCCCGCAGAGCTTGCGCGCTGTACCGGAACGGGATCGATCAACACCGACGACACTGGGCTCCTCGAGTTCGCAGCGCAGCGCGACTTCTACTACGCCGTTTCCGACGTGACCCGCAGCACCGCGGTCTACCGCACCGTGCGGCAAGAGTTGACCCCGCGGGCTGCGCTCGAAACGCTCGACATCGACCTCGGCCAGGGGCCGAGCCGCGCGCGCCGAGCAGCGGAGATCGCTCAGGTCCTGACCCAGGCAGGCCGACGGGATCAGGCCGAGGTCTGGCTTGCCGAGGCCCGGGCGTCAGGGTCGTGATCCGGCGTGCGCCGTCAGGGACTCCAGGCAGCTTGACCCAGACGTTTCCGGGGACTAGCCTTCGACTCGGAATGACGAGGTCGCGCAGTGCCCGCAGATTCACGGCCGTGGTCGTGGCGACCTTGCTCGCCGGGTTTTTCACGCCCGTCGGGGCCGGCATGCTCGTCTGCATCGGTGACGATCCGTCGGACACCTGCTGTCGTCCCGCGGGTGCCCAGCAACCGGGCGCACCGGGAGCGGAGCAGCGGTGGGACGCAGGCGACTGCGATTGTTGCATCGCGGTTGCGGCGATGCCGTCGAGCGTCGACCCGGCGCCGAAAAAGCTCGGCCTCGGCTCGTGCGCTGGCCTGTCCCCGCGCCTGAACGTCGTCGAGCCGAGACGCCCTCGCCCCGCGCGAACGGCGATCGGCGACTGTCTTGACGTCCGCCTCGCCGCTCTGCGCACGACCCTCCTGCGAATCTAGCCGCGCCGCTTTCGTTCCCCGGCAAGCCGGACTCACCGAGTCCGGCCGGCTCGGATCGACCCACAATCCCTGTGAGCGAGGAGGCCGCATGACAGTGCCTTTGTCTGGACGATTCCAGCTGTCCGCAATCTGTACGGTTCTGGTAGCCCTGCCGCTCTTTTCCTGCTCGGATCGGAACGAGCGCACACCGGCGAGCACCGCGGCACCCAGAGCGTCATCCGATGCGACGACGACCGGTTCCACCTGTTCCGCGCACGGCGCACCGAAGGAGCTCTGCTTCATCTGCGACGCAAGCTTGCGCGACGCAAATCGCTTGTGGTGCCGCGAGCACGACCGCTACGAAGACCGCTGCTGGGAGTGCCACCCCGAATTGCGGGATCCGAACCGCCTGTGGTGCGCGGAGCACTCGCTGTACGAGGACGAGTGCTTCCTCTGTCATCCGGAGCTGCGCCAAGAGCCTCCCGGGCCCGGCGGGACCAAGTCGATATCCGCGGTCCTGATGTGCAAGGAACACGGCGTGCCGGAGCAGGAGTGCGGCATTTGCCACCCCGACCTGCTGGCCGCCACTCCACTCGGACAGGGGTTGAAGGTGCGATTGCCCTCGACAGAGTCGGCGGCGAAGGCGGGAATCGCGACCGGCGAGTCCGCGACGGGTCTCTTGCCGCAAGGCATCGATTGCCTCGCCGAGCTGACCTTCGACCGGAACAGGATCGTCGAGATCACGCCGCTCGTCGCGGGGGTCATCGAGTCCGTCGAGGTCGACCTCGGCAGTCGCGTCAGAACGGGCGGCGTGCTGGCCCGCCTGACGTCCTCGGCGATGAGCGAGTCGCAGGGGCACTTCCTCGAGGCGACCGCCGAGGAAGAGCTGCGCCGGAGCTCGCTCGAACGCGAGCGTGAGCTGCGTACCGAGCGCATCGCATCGCAGAAGGAAGTCGAAGAAGCCGAGGCGGCACACAAGCATGCGACTGCGGCGGTTCAGCAATCTCGACAGCAACTGCTCGCCCTCGGGCTCGACGACACGCGGCTCCGGCAGCTCGCGTCGCAACAGATCGCGCCCGGCGAACTCGAACTTCGCGCCCCGTTCGCCGGGGAGATCGTCGAGCGCACGGCCGTGCAGGGTGGATTCGCCGAGGCAGGCAGACCCTTGTTCACATTGGCGGACACCGCGGTGCTCTGGGCGATGGTCAGCATTCCCGAGTCACTGCTTTCACGCGCTCGGATCGGTCAGCCGGTCCGGTTGACGGTGGAGTCGCTCCCCGGCCGCACGTTCCTCGGCAAATTGACGTGGCTTCCAGCGACCGTCGATGGGCGGACCCGGATGGCGCTCGGCCGAGTCGAGGTGCCCAACAAGGACGGACAGCTCAAGGCCCGGATGTTCGCCCGCGCGTTTATCGTCACCGACGACGGCGAGCGATCCGTCGTCGTCCCGCAATCGGCCGTGCAAACTCTGCTGGGCTCGACGCTGGTCTTCGTCAAGTCAGAGGAAGACCTGTTCGAAGCCCGGCCGGTTCGACTCGGCGCGCGGCGTGAGGGTCGCGTGGAGATCGTTTCCGGACTGCGCCCGGACGAGCCGATCGTCGTTGCGGGGGGCTTCGCCCTCAAGTCGCAGTTATTGATCTCCCGCCTCGGGGCCGGTTGCGTCGACTGAATGCTGAACCGGATCATCAACGTCTCCCTGCACCACCGGGTGTTGGTTTGCCTGCTCTCGGCAGTGCTGGTCATCGTGGGTGTGGTGGCCGTCGGTCGACTGTCGATCGATGCCTTCCCCGACACGACGCCGGTCCAGGTGCAAGTCAACGTGGTCGCGCCCTCCCTGAATCCCCTCGAGGTCGAGCAGCAGATCACGCTGGCCGTCGAGCTTGCGATCGGCGGCCTGCCGGGACTCCAGAACGTCCGCTCGGTATCCAAGTTCGGCTTTTCCCAGGTGGTTGCGACATTCGACGACTCGACCCGCATCTACCTCGCGCGCCAGCTGGTGAGCGAGCGACTGAGCGGCGTCGAGCTGCCCGAGGGCATCGGGCGGCCCCAGCTCGGCCCGATCGCCACCGGCCTCGGCGAGGTGTTTCACTACTTGGTGACGAGCGACGACCCTCGACGAACGCTCACCGAGCTGCGCGAGCTCCACGACTGGGTCGTCAAGCCCGAGCTGCGCAAGGTTCCTGGCGTCGCGGAGGTCAATTCCTGGGGCGGCTTCGAAAAACAGTTCCACGTCCTGGTCGAACCGGAGCGGTTGCTGAAGTACGGTCTGACGTTTGGCGACCTGGTCGAAGCACTCGAAGCGAACAACCGCAGCGTCGGTGGCGGTCAGATCGTCAGCGGCGGTGAGGCGACGCTCGTCCACGGGCTGGGACTTTTGACCTCGACGGAGCAGATCGGCGACGTCGTCGTGGCGACCCACGATGGAACCCCGATCCGGGTGCGTGACCTCGGCCGCGTCCGAATCGACCACGAGATTCGCCGCGGCGCGATGACCGCCGACGGCAAGGGAGAAGGAGTTCTCGGCCTCGGCTTCATGCTGATGGGCGACAACAGCCACGTCGTCACCCAGCGACTGAAAGCACAGCTCGCCGTGGCCCAGCAGGCCATGCCCGAGGATGTGCGGCTCGAGGTGCTCTACGAGCGCACCGACCTCGTCGATCGGGTCATCCGCACGGTGGAGCACAATCTCATCGTCGGCGCCCTGCTGGTCGTCGCGGTCCTGTTCGCCTTTCTCGGGAATCTGCGGGCGGGCCTGATCGTCGCCACGGCGATACCCCTGTCGATGCTGATTGCCGGGAGCATGATGCTCGAAGCCGGTATCGCGGCGAGCCTGCTCAGTCTCGGTGCGATCGATTTCGGGCTGATTGTCGACAGCTCGGTGATCATGGTCGAGAACTGCGTGCGTCAAGTCGCGCGGCGCCCGAACGAGCGCCGACTCGACGTCATCCGTGACGCGGCGATCGAGGTTCGCACACCGACGATGTTCGGCGAGCTGATCATCATGATCGTGTTCCTCCCGATCCTCGCGCTCGAAGGCGTCGAGGGAAAGATGTTCCGACCGATGGCGCTGACGATGATTTTCGCGTTGCTCGGCTCGCTCGTCCTGTCGCTGACGCTGATGCCGGTTCTGGCGAGCTTGCTGCTTCCGCGCAAGATCGCGGAGACGGAACCGTGGCTCGTCCGACTCGCCCATCGCGCCTACGCGCCGCTGCTCGAATGGGCGCTGCGTTTCCGCAAGTCGACCCTGCTCGGCGCAACCGTCGCCGTGCTCCTTTCGGCGGCACTGGCCGCACGCCTCGGTGGCGAGTTCTTGCCCAAGCTCGGCGAGGGCACCCTGGTCATCAACGTCATCCGCCTCGCCGGCGTCGATACCGAGGAAGCAGCGGCCTCGAATACCCGAATCGAGCGGTTGCTCCTCGACGCGTTTCCCGACGAGATCGAGCGCGCCTGGAGCCGCCTCGGAACGGCCGAGATCGCCACCGATCCGATGGGCGTCGAGCTCAGCGACGTCTTCCTGACGCTCAAGCCGCGGGACGCCTGGAAGCGGGCGCGGACGCAACAGGAGCTCGGCACCAAGATCGCGGCCGAGCTCGCGGACTTTCCAGGGATCAACGCGGTGTTGACGCAACCGATCGAGATGCGGCTCAATGAGATGATCGCCGGGATCCGCTCCGATATCGGCATCAAGATCTATGGCGATGACCTGGAGACGTTGCGAAGGCTCTCCGACGACGTGCAGAACGTATTGCAGGAGATTCCGGGCGCCGGCGAGATCTCCGGCGAGCAGATCACGGGGCAACCGCTGCTCGAAGTTCGGATCGACCCGAACGCGATTGCGCGCTACGGCATTCCTGCCAGGGACGTCCTCGACATCGTCGAGGCCGTCGGGAGCCGGAAGGTTGGCGAGATTCGCGAAGGCCAACGACGCTTCCCGCTTGCCGTACGATTACCCGACTTGCAGCGGACCGACTCCGAGGTGCTGGCCGCGACGCTCGTTCCCACGCGCGAGGGTCCGATCGTCCGACTGGATCAGGTCGCGCGATTCGTAACACTGGAAGGACCTGCGACGATTCAGCGCGAGTGGGGTCGTCGTCGCATCACCGTGCAGTGCAATGCGAGCGGCCGCGACGTGGCCAGCCTCGTCGACGCGGCCCAGCACGCGATCGCCTCGCAGGTCACGCTGCCGGAAGGCTACACGATCGAGTGGGGCGGTCAGTTCGAGAACATGGTTCGGGCCAATCGCCGCCTGATGATCATTGTGCCGGTCGTGCTGTGCTTGGTCTTCGCGTTGCTCTATCTCAGCCTCGGGTCGTCGCGCGATGTTTTCATCGTGGCCACCGGAATTCCACTCAGCGCCGTCGGCGGCGTGGCGATCCTGGCCTTGCGCGGCATGCCCCTGACGGTCAGCGCCGCCATCGGCTTCATCGCGCTCTCCGGAGTGGCGATTCTCAACGGACTCGTCCTGGTCACGTTCATCAAGCAACAGCTATCGAGCGGGGTGCCGCTCGAGGCTGCAGTGCGCGAAGGCTGTCGGGTCCGGCTCAGACCGGTCCTGATGACCGCCTTGGTTGCCGCCGTCGGCTTCGTACCGATGGCCCTCAATACGGGTGTTGGCGCCGAGATCCAGCGACCGCTGGCGACCGTCGTCATCGGCGGAATCGCCAGCAACACCTTGCTGACCCTAGTCGTGCTGCCCGCACTCTACTCCAGTTTCCAACGCAGGCGCCCGATGGTAGGCAGCTAGCGCGTCCCCATCAGCCGGCGCCGGAAGTCGGACGCTGCCCTAGCCGCGAGAGCGGGTAGACCAGCCGACTCAAGAGATCCCGCGGGAAGCGCTCGATCCCGAAGAACCCCAGCGCGGACGGCTGCTGCCGAGGTGCGACGTCGGTCGTCGGCCAGTGAGCGGTGCCGAACAACCAATCCCAGACGCTCAGCACGATGCCGAAGTTCACGCCGTACCTCCGATCGGCCGGCCATTCGCGGTCGTGGTGCCACACGTGCATCCGGGGAGAGTTGACCAAGTAGCGCAACGGTCCCCACGAGATTCTCAGGTTGCTGTGGTTGAGGTGCCCGATCAGCGTCGAGAATACCGCGATCGCCAGAATCACGTTCGGGCTGACGCCGAGAATCACCAACGGCAGGTACGTGCAGGCCTGGTAGACGACGATCTCCATCCAATGGAAGCGGAAGTTGCCGATCCAGTCCAGTTCCTCGATCGAGTGGTGGAGCTTGTGGAATTCCCACAGCCACGGCACGCGGTGCAAGAGATTGTGGACGCCCCAGTCGACGAGGTCCTTGACGCCCAGGAAGACCAGGAACTGCAACCACGGCGGACTCGTCGAAACGAGCTGGAGCGATCGGGCGTAGTCGAGTCCGGGCTGCGCCCAGGCAAAGCAGAAGGCCGCCACGTGCGCGACGAGTATGCCCGCATAGTGGCCGTTGAAGAAGAGCCAGAACAGGTCCTGTCCGAACTGCGGCCGCAGCATCCGCTGGTCCACCCGCCAGGGTCGAACGCGCTCGAGCAGGGCGCAGATCGCCGACACGGCAAGCAGCCAGAAGAAGTACCCGCGGGTATCCCAGATCAAGTGGAACATCGATTCTCCTGACTCATCGAGAGGCGCACGACTCGAGCATGATCGCACGACACTAGTGGCGGTGTCGGTGGTGCGCGTCGTGGACGTGCGCATGGGCGTGCCGGACGGTTTCGTGCTCGTTCTCATGGACGTGAGAATGCACGTGGCGATCGGCGGCCAGCGCGATCGCGCCCACCACGCACAACGAGAGTGCCGCCCACCCCGCCGCACTGCTTCGCTCACCGAGGAACGTCAGACTCCACACGAAGCCGAAGGCCGGTCCGGTTGCGAACAGCCCGGCATTGAGGGCGGCTCCGATCCGCCGCAGGGCCAGTAACTCCAGCACGAGCGAGACGCCGACCCCGACACCTCCGGCCAAGAGAAGGAGCCCCCAACCTCGGGCATCGGGGGGCCAGGGGCTTCCTGCCGACGCGACGGTCAGCGCGATTCCGGCTCCCAGGCCCTTGATCGAGACGACGACGAGCGGGTCGAGCTCGCTCGCGCCTCGCGCCAGCGTGTTGTCCGCGGCCCATGTCATGCACGCCGCGACGATCAACGCCACTCCGGACCAGGAGAGCGGAGCGGCGCCTGCAGCGTCGACTCCGCGGATCGACAGCAGCACCACGCCCGCGCAGACGAAGACAAGCCCCGCGACTCCGCGGCGCCCTGGCCGTTCGCCGAGCACGAGCACGGCCGCGAGGACCGTGAGCGCGAATTCCAAATGTTGCACGATCGCTGCATGGTGCGCGGCCACCCGCGTGAGCCCGGCGAAGAACAGGGCGGGACCAAGGACGCCGCCCAGCACGGTCATCCCCAGGATTCGCGGGGCGTCTCGGCGCGTCAGGCGACGCCCGCTCGAGGGCGTCCCGGTCAGGCGTCGAGCGACCAGGGCGTCGAGCGACCAGGGCGCCGAGCGCGACCGTTCCCGCGGCGAGATAGGCCAGGCCGGCCCCGCGGAGCGGGCCGACGTGCGCGAGCGCCCCCTTGGCGGCCGGGGCGAACACACCGAACGTCGCCGCCGCGCCGAACGAAAGCAAGACTCCGGGGGTCGCACCGTGAAAGATCGAAGGGACCGGCAGTTCAGGCATCGTAATTTTTGCGTTGGCGGCTAAACCTCAAGTAGGCGATCGGCACGACGATCATGTTGAGCGCCGTTGCCGACAGAAGCCCGAACAGGATGACCACCGCCATCGGCGCCTCCAGCTCAGCACCAGGGTGCGACCCGGCCAGCGCCAGCGGGACCAACGCCAGGCCGGCAGACAGCGCCGTCATCAGGATCGGTACGACCCGCTCGCGCGCGCCGCGTACCACCGCCCGGCGAAACGACGTCTCCCCCTCCGCTTCGAGTAGATGACGGATGTGGGAAACCATCATGATGCCGTTGCGCGTCGCGATGCCGAAGAGCGCGATGAAGCCGATGATCGACGCGACCGAGAGCACACCGCCCGAGACGAACACCCCGATCGCGCCGCCGATCAACGCCAATGGCAAGTTGAGCATGATGACGACGGCGTCGCCGAGCGACCGAAATGCCGCCGACAGCAGCACAAGGATACCGAGCACCACGGTCAGCCCCAGCCACAACAGGCGACGAGAGGCGGCCGCTTCGCTTTCGAACTGGCCA
>JANNRU010000683.1:0-6363 GCA_031401755.1 Acidobacteriota bacterium
CGAGCGTCGATCCGAATCCACAGTCCACCGACTCGGCAGCGCAGATCGCTTCGAACCCCGCGAGATTGACCGGCGGGGAAACGTCGGTCTGTAGGAACAACTCCGAGTAGTTGCCGACCTGAAACGCTTCGTTGTAGGTCAGACGAACCGTCTGCCCCGGCGTCGGGTTCCAGACCAGGCTGGCCTTGGGTGAGATCTGCGTATCGTGGAGCGTGCTGTCGTCCCAGCGCAGCGCGGTCACGAATTTGAGGGACGGACGGATCCTCCAGTCGATTTGCCCGTAGAGCGCCGTGAAATCTGCGCTCACCGGTTCGAACAACGCCGATTGGCGGCCGACGAGCGGATCGTAACTGTCGTGATTCTCTTCCCCGTAAGAACCGCCACCGACGATCCGAACCCTGTCGTCGGCGAAGTCCCAGTTCGTCTGGGCTTCGATCTGCCAGTTGTCACTGTCGAGTACCAGATTCGCTCCGGAAGCCAGCGCGAGTTGCCGAGCCGCGTCGCGCCGATTTTTGTAGGCCAGTAGATTCCAGTGTTTGCTCGACCAATTCGCCCGCGCCCAGGGTCGAACCACGTCCAGAACCTGTACGCGTCCGATTCCGGTCTGGAACACGGGCCCCGAAATGTCGGCCGTCCCGCCCTCGACGGTCAGCACTTCACCCTCGTGGAAGTAGCGATCGAAGCGCAACCCGAACGCGTCGATATCGACATCGTTGACTCGCGCAAGCGGCACCGCCTCGCGCGGCAAGCACGGCGGTCCCGCCGGACACAGCGGAGCGTACTCACCACTGACGTTGCGCGATACGGAGAAATCACCGGTCCGCCGCGTCCCCGCGACGGCCTTCATCCACCAATCGCCGCCGATATCGCCGGCCCAACGGAAGTCGCCGTTGTAAGTCTCGAGTTCGCCGCCGACCAGGCGCAGCATGCCGCCGGGATAGTCCCTTGGCGCCTTGGTTTGCAGGTCGAGCACTCCACTCGAAGCGTTGGCGCCATAGAGCGCGGCGCTGGGCCCGCGAACAAATTCGGCCACGACCAGATCGTCGAGCGGGACCGAGAATCCCGCCCATTCCTGCGCGCCGAGAAACGGCACGGACGGATCGCGGCCATCGATCAACGTCGCCACGCGTCGATTGAGGGAGCTGTTGAACCCGCGTGTATTGAAATTGAAATCGTAGATTCCGCTCTGCGTCACCTCCGCTCCGGGGGTGAACTCGAGCAGTTTGGGCACTTGGCCGCTCGCAGCACCTTCAACGATCTGCTCCGCAGAGATGACGGTGACCGCCGCGGGGGCATCGACGATGCGCTCCAGGCGACGCGAAGCGGAATAGACCGCCACCGCTTCGGTCATCGACAGTTCCCACTCGACGCGGATGTCGATCTCCGTCGTCCCGCCGGCCTCGACTCGGATTCCCGGCTCGGATCGGTGATTCTCCCCGGAATCAAACACGAGCTCGTAGGCACCCGCGGCGAGGTCGTTGAACTCGAACCGCCCGCTCCGATCGGTCGTGACCGAAGCACCCGTCTCGGCCAGCCTGACCTCGACGTTGGGGAGGCGCACCCCGTCCGAGGCCCGGCTCACCCGACCCTCGATCTTTCCCGCCTCGGCCATGGAGGCCGCCAGAATTGTCGCGGCGAGTGCTGCGGAGGCCCACGGAGTCGTTCGACAGCGCGCTTCCATTGAAGGGCCTCCATTCCGCGCGGCAGCAGGATCTGCCGATCCTTGGCTTATACAGGGGTCGCGCCCGTGCCGTCAAGCCGGGCGAGGGCGGGTAGGTTTACGGCGAGGGCCACCCAGTTCAGAATGGCTCGATGCCGGATCGTCCCCTAGCTCCCCGCTGCTCCGCCACGCCCGCCCGTGCTAGCGCTAATCGCCGATCGATCGCGCTGGCGCTAGCGTTGGGGTCTCTGCCCGCGGGCGCGAGCCCACCCCCGATGCTCCCGGCCGACGCTTCGGCCCTGCAGCAGCAGATCCGAGCGGAACAGGCCGATCAACGGCGGCGCTGGATGGTCCTCACGCGACTGCGACTGTCGCACCCGCAGCGAGTCTCGGCCGGAATCAGCGCGATCCGTTCGCGGCAACCCTCGACGTGGGACTGCTCGACGGTCTGCGAATTCCAGGGTCCAGTCTTGCAGGTCGAGCCCGGAATCAACGGCTTGCAGTTCGCCGCCGGTCATGCCGTCGTCTTTGGTGAGACGGGCCGGACGGGCCCGTGGATTTCGAACGTGATGATGGGTTACGGATGGAAGGCGGCGTGGCTGCGGACCTGGGGTGATGCCGACCTGTCGCCGACCGGACAGGATCTCGTCGGGCTCGAAGGCGAATTCACGGTCATCCAAGTCCATTTCAGCCTGGGGCTGTTCCGCGCGCTCGACGGGGACGCGCGGAATCGTTGGTCGATCGCTGGCGGGATCGGTTGGGGCTTTTGAAATGCTCCGCCGCGCGCTAATCGTCGGTCTTGGCGTCGGGCTCAGCCTGACGAGCGCGCGCGCCCTCGAGACCGATCCATACTACGCTTGGCAGCACGAGGTCGCGCTCGCGGACGCGACCGACGTCCTGAATGCCAAGATCAACAGCGACATCGATTTCGTCCTCGCCAACATCGCCGCCCGCAAATCAAAGCGCAGGCTTTCCTGCCACGAGGTGACCCATCGGATCTCCTCGCACTTCAGAGACTTCATCTTTCACGACATCGAAATCTGGGCCAGCAAGTCGGCGCTCGTCCCGCGCTTCCCGGCCACGCCGGAAGAGGAGCGCATCTATCGTCAAACCCTGTTGTACCGCGACCGCGGCCCGCTCGATCTGGCGCGACTCGTCCCGCCCAGTCCGACGATCGAACTGGCCGGCGTGCGCATCGGGACCGACAAGCTGTCGCACTTCTTTTCTGCCGGCTGGCAATATTATCGCTGGTATCAAAATGCGCTCGAGCGCGGCCGGTCACCGCAAGCCGCAGAAACCCGGGCGATCCGCCGAGGGGTGTTCATGGAGCGGACGATCCTCGGGGAGCTGGCCTCGGGCGTATTCTCGCTCGGTGACCTTGAGGCGAATCACGAGGGTCTGCGGTTTCTGCTGTCGTGTTGCGAGGGACCGAATCCGTTGCTCGCCGCGGAGTCCGACGGGTGGCGGCGAATTCGGCAGTTCGACTTTCGTGACCACGTCGGGCCGGAATGGGACGAGATGTGGGTCCCGCCCGCCTTCTCGCGCGGTCGCTGGAAGCGGATACGTCCGGCGCTACTCGACTACTGCCCACTACTCGCCGATCCCGCATTCGTCGGGCGTCGTCAGGCCTACCGAACCCGCGACCGTCAGACGCCGACCGAGCTTTTCCTGGCCAGCCTCGAGGCCGACGGCCGGAGCTTCGATTTCCTGAGCTTCGACCTCGAGCACAACTGCGAGAGTCCGACGCGGGCCGCCCGCACTCGTTGACGTTGCCCGACCGACGGCGGCAGACCACAATGCGGAGGTGCCTACGCGAGTCCGCGGCTCATCTGGTTTCCTCACGCGTGCCTTGGTCTGCGGCCTGCTCGCGAGCCTGGCGATCGTCGACACGCTGGCGGACGGCGTCGAGGCCGATCTGGCCGCGGGTAGCGCGGCGCTTCGAGCGGGCCGGCTCGTCGAAGCCGAGGCCACGTTCGTTCGCGTCGTCGCCGCCCGGCCCACCGATCCGGAGGTATGGTTGAAGCTCGGCATGGCACGCTCCGCGCTCGGAAACCACGACGGCGCGATCGAAGCCTACGAGCGTTCCCTGTCGCTCGAGCCTTCGAACGCCAAGGCCCAGAACAACATCGCCAACATCCATTTCAGGCGCGGCGAGCTGGAGCTTGCCGCACGCGCCTACGAGAAGGCGCTAGCGCTGCAACCGCACTACCTCCTGGCGCTCTATCACTACGGCTTCACCCTGCGCCAACTCAATCGCCCCGGCGAGGCCGAGCGCGCTTTTTCAGGTTGCGTCGCCGAGCGGCCGGAAAACGATCGCGAGCGTCAGACCCAGCTCGAGTGCTTTTTCTACACTGGAGCGCTCCGCGCGCGTGCGGAAGATTGGCCGGGCGCGGCCTCGATCATGAAGCAGGTGATCGCCACCGACCCAAACCACGCCGACGCCCACTACTACCTCGGCATGGCCTATCGCCGCCTGGGCCGCGATGCCGAATCAAGGGTCGAACTCGCACGCCACAAAGAGTTGCTGCGGGCCAAACGTCGCACCGAGGCGGTGACCCGCGGGGTGGATCCTTGATCCGTCGTGGCCTCCGCCGCGCCGGAGCGCTCGTGCTCGCCGCGATGGCCACGGCCTGCGCGGACGAACGCCCGACGGACGGTGCCAACACGCCGAGTCGCCGAACGTCCGCCACGGAGTTCAAGTTCGTCGAGATCGGCAAGAGCGCGGGCCTCGTCGTTCCGCAGATCACCGGGGGTCCGCAGGTCGATCACATCATCGAGTCGGTGGGCGCCGGCGCGGCCTGGCTGGACTACGATCTGGATGGGGATCTCGACCTATACCTGGCCCAGGGAGCGACGGCGGAAGCTCCGAGGGCCGGGCCTCCCGATCTCTTCTACCGCAACGAAGGCGACCCGGATGGTGATGGGATTCCGCGATTCGTCGAAGTGGGCAGCCAGGTCGGACTCGGCGACACGCTGTGGAGCTTCGGCGTCGCCGTCGCCGATTTCGACAGCGACGGTGATCCCGACATCTTTCTATGCAACTGGGGCCCGAATCGACTCTATCGCAACGACGGCGGGACGTTCGTCGAGATCGGCGAGCCGGCAAAGGTGGCCGACCCGCGCTGGTCGGTCTCGGCCGCCTGGAGCGACGTCGATCGCGATGGGGACCTCGACCTCTACGTGGCCAACTACGTCGCCTTCGATTTCGGACGCTATCCTGCGCGCGGAGAGCGACCCGGCGGCGGCGAACCCCCTTGCGTTTGGAAGGGACTGGAGATCTTCTGCGGACCGCGAAACCTCGAAGCCGAGCGCGGCCTGTTCTACAGAAACGACGGCGACCCCGACGGTGACGGCATTCCACGATTCGTCGAAGCCGGGCGCGAAGTCGGCCTCGTCACCGATGATGCGTACTACGCGCTTGCGCTCTATTTTTTCGATGCCGACGATGACGGCGATGACGATCTCTACATCGCCAACGATTCGGTCCAAAACAGCTTCTTCGTGAATCGCGGTGACGGAAACTTCGTCGACGACGCGATCATTGCTGGCCTGGCCTACGATGAGCAGGGCAAGGAACAGGCCAGCATGGGCATCGCCACCGCCGACTATGACGGCGACGGCGACGTCGATCTGATCACCACGAGTTTCTCGCACGATCACGATACGCTCTACCGCAACGAGGGCGACAACTTGTTTACCGACGTCTCCTACGCGGCGGGGATCGGAACGCCGTCGTTCTTCGCGCTGGCCTGGGGTGTCAGCTTCGACGATCTGGATCGGGACGGCTGGGAGGATCTGCTGATCGCCCGCGGGCACGTCTACCCCCAGGTCGACTCGCGTCCTCTCGGAACGAGCTTTCGCCAGCGAAACGCCCTATTCCGGAATCAGGGGGACGGAACCTTCGTCGACCGAACCGACGAAGCCGGGCCGGGTCTGGCCGATGCCGCGAGCCACCGTGCGCTAGTGCCCGCCGATTTTGATCGGGATGGCGACATCGACTACCTGGTGACCCGTTTGGGCGAGCCGCCCGCGCTTTTGCGAAACGACGGGCCGGCCCGCTCCTGGCTCGAGGTGCGATTGGCCGGGAGCGCCAGTTCGCGAGATGGGGTCGGCGCGCAGGTCCGAGTCGGCGCGGGCGGACGAACACAGACGCGTCAGATCACGCGCACGGCGTCGCTGATGGGGTCGTCCGAGCCGATCGCGCATTTTGGACTGGGCAGCATCGATACCATCGATTGGATCGAGGTGCTCTGGCCCTCCGGGCGAACGAGCCGGGTCGAGGGCGTCGCCACCCGCCAACTACTGACCCTGCGCGAGCCCGACCGCTGAGCCTATGATGCAGGTGTGAACAGGCCCTTCCGGTCGATCTACTCTCACGGATTCCTGCGCGTCGCGGCGGCGGTCCCGCGAGTGGCGATCGCCGACCCACCAGTGAACGCCGAACGGACCCTGGCCTTGGCGCGCCGCGCGGACGAGCGGGCAGCGGGTCTGGTCGTTTTCCCCGAACTCGGCCTGTCGGCCTACTCCAACGACGATCTGTTCCAGCAGGATGCGCTGATCGAAGCGGTCGAGCGCGAAGTCGCCGGACTCGCCGACGCGAGCGCGGCACTTGTGCCGCTGATCGTCGTCGGACTGCCGTTGCGCGTCGACGGCCGACTGTACAACTGCGCCCTCGTACTCCACCGTGGCCGCCCGCTCGGGCT